>VGTA01000037.1 GCA_016874875.1 Deltaproteobacteria bacterium
ACGGAGTATGCAAACATCTTGATCAAGACAGAATGTGCAGCATTTACACTGATCGACCTGATGAGTGCAACACATCTAAAATATGGTTCAAACACTATGCAAGCTTTCACGAATATGTATATGCGACGGCGACGATATGTCACTTCCTTATGAACTCAAATGCAGACCAAAATGCTATAGAGCGACTCAATGAGTCTATCAAAAAATCAGGTTTCTAATATGGGTCATTGAATTTCTCACACATACGCCCTAAGATACCGCGTCACCTAGCCGCCTAGAGGCCCACCCCCCCCCCGAGCCCCCCCATGCCGCCCCCCCTCCCCCTCCGCCTCCTCAGCACCCTCGCCCTCCTCACCGGAACCTGGGCGGCGCGGGGGGCGCTCGCGGAGCCTGGGGGGGCGCTGGTGGGGGGGGTGGCGCTCGTCGCGGCGCTCTGGGCGCTGTGGCCCTCGGCGCGGCTGGCGGCGTTTGATGAGGCGGCGCGGGCGCGGCGGAGGGCGGCGCGGGCGGCGCGGGCGCGGCTGGGAATCGAGGCGGAGGACGCGGGACTCCTCGAGCTCACGCTCAACCACCCGTCGCGCGTGATGGTCCTCTCGTTTCTCCTCCTCTGCGCCGCCGGGGGACTCGCGCTCACGCTCCCCGCCCTCTCGCGCGGGGCGCCGCCCTCCCTCGTCGACGCCCTCTTCACCTCCGTCAGCGCCACCTGCGTCACCGGGCTCGGGGTCATCGACATGCCCGTGGTCCTCAATGGGCTCGGGCAGCTCTGGCTCCTCGCGCTCATCCAGGTGGGCGGACTCGGGGTGATGGCCTTCTCGGCGTTCGCCTTTGAGCTCCTCGGTAAGCGCCTCTCGCTCTCTCATGAGCGCGCCGCCGCGGACCTCATCGGCGCGGAGCGCGGGGCGGCGCTCCGCGACACCCTCCACGCCGTCCTCCGCGTCACCCTCGCGGCCGAGGCGCTCGGCGCCCTCGCGCTCGCCGTGGCGTTCTGGGCGCGCGGCGATGGGCCGCTCGAGGGGCTGTGGCGCGGCGCGTTCACCTCGATCTCGGCGTTCTGTAACGCCGGCTTCGCGCTGCAGTCCTCTAGCCTCGTCCCCTACGCCGACAGCCCCTTTATCCTCGCCGTCACCGGCGCCCTCATCGCCGTGGGCGGGCTCGGGCCGCTCGTGGTGGTGGCGGCGCTCCGGTGGCGGCGCCCTGAGCGGCGCACGCTGCAGGCGCGCCTGGTGCTGTGGACCTCGGCGCTCCTCACCCTCGCCCCCGCCCTCCTCATCGCCGCCGTGGAGTGGCACGGCGCCCTCGCGCACCTCTCGGCGCCCCACAAGCTCACCAACGCGCTCTTTCAGTCCGTCACCCTCCGCACCGCCGGCTTCAACTCCGTGGACCTCTCCGCCCTCCACCCCGCCACCCTCGCGCTCATGATCTGCGTGATGTTCGTGGGGGGCAGCCCCGGCTCCACCGCCGGCGGCGTGAAGACCACCACCATCGCCGTCACGCTCCTCGCGGTGGCCGCCGTGGTGCGCGGGCAGGAGCGCGTGCAGGTCTTTGGGCGCGCCCTGAGCCCCGCCGCCGTGGTGCGCGCGGGCGCCGTGTGCACCCTCAGCGTCCTCGGCTGCTGCGCGGCGCTCGTGGCGGTCCTCCTCACGCAGACCCTCTCGTTTGAGGTGGCGCTCTTTGAGGTGGTCAGCGCCCTCGCCACCGCGGGCCTCTCCGTGGGCGGCACCGCCGCCCTCGATGACGTGGGGAAGGTGATCATCATGGTGTGTATGTTCGTGGGGCGCGTGGGGCCCCTCACCCTCTTCGTCTTCTTGATGAGCAACGCCCACCCCGCGAGCCCCCTCCGCCGCCCGGAGGAGCAGGTCTTGATCGGCTAGCAGGGGCGCACACCGCAGGAGCAGCACAGGACTATGGGAAATCAGACGCTGGTGATCGGCCTCGGGCAGCTCGGGATGTCCTTCGCGCGCGCCATGAGCGAGCAGGGGAGCGAGGTGATCGCCGTGGACGTGGACCCGCTGCGGGTCCATGAGGTGGCGTCGGCGGTGGCGGAGGCGGTGGAGCTCAACGCGACGGACGCGGACGCCCTCGCGCGCCTCTCGCCCCATGAGCGGGACGTGTGCCTGTGCGCGGTGGGGGACGAGAACCGCGAGGCGAGCATCATCATCACCGCCCTCCTCAAGCAGCTCAACGCCCCCCACATCATCGCCCGCGCCATCAACCCCATCCACGCGCGCATCCTCAGACTCGTGGGCGCGCACGAGGTGATCAACCCCGAGCAGAGCTACGGCGAGCGCCTCGCGCTCCGCCTCATGTGGCGCGGCGCCCTCAACATCCTGCCCCTCGGCGGCGGGCTGGTGCTCACGGAGCTGGTGGCGCCGGAGGGGATGCTCGGGCGCACCCTCGCGGAGCTCGAGCTGCCCCGGCGCTTCTCGGTGACCGTGGCGGCGCTCCGGGAGCGGGGGGCGCCGGCGGCGCCCGGCGAGGCGCTCTCGCCCGCCGCCGCCGCGCAGCTCCCCGCGCGCCTCCCAGAGCCGCACCGCCCCCTCCAGCGCGGCGATGTGCTGCTCTTGGTGGGCGCTGAGCCCCACACCCGCCTCCTCGTGGAGCGCTTTCAGTGAAGATTCGCAGAGAGCTCCGCCTCGGCATGGGCGCCCTCATCGCCCTGCAGCTCACCACCTCCGCCATCGCCCTCTCCGCCCTCACGCGCGTGGGCCCCGCCGTCGAGCAGATCATCCGCGAGAACGTGGCCACCGAGGAGGCGGTGGAGGAGATGCTGGCGCTCCTGGCGCGCCCGGCGGGCTCGGCGTTTGGGGGGGCGGGGGGCGCGCCCCTCGCGGCGCGGGTGGCGGACCCGGCGTTCGCCGCGCCCCTCGACCGCGCCTTCCGCAACATCACCGAGGAGGCCGAGCGCCCGCCGCTCGCCCGCCTCGCCGCCCTCCGCGCGCGCGCCCTCGCCGGCGAGGACCTCGGCCCCGAGGACGGCGCGCGCCTCGTGGAGGACCTGCGCGTCATCTCGGGCGTCAACCGCGACTCGATGCGCGCGGCGGACCTCCGGGCGCAGCGCCTGAGCAAGGCGGGCGCGTGGGCGATGACCTTCTTGGGCACCTTCGCGTTCGCGATGGCGCTCTTTGTGTTCCGGCGCCTGCGCGAGCGCCTAGAGCTGCCCCTGCGCGCCCTCGGCGGCGCGGTGCGCGCGGCGCGCGAGGGCAACCCCCTCGCGCGCGCCACGGTGAGCGAGGCGCCGGCGGAGCTGCTGGCGCTGGCGCGCGACGTCAACCACATCCTCGACGCGCGCCCCCTCGCCGCCCTCGACGCCTCGCCCGGCGCCCCGCCCGCGCCCGCCGCCCTCCCCGCCGACCTCCCCGCCGACCTCCCCGCCGACCTCGCTGGCGAGGCGCGCGCACTGCGCGCCCTCCTCGCGCTGCTCGACGCCCGCGGCGAGCCCTGCGCCGTCCTCGACGCCCAGGGCCGCGCCGTGGCGCTCAGCCGCGACGCCCTCGACGCGCTCGCGCCCCCCCCCCCCCCCCCCCCCCCCCCCCCCCCCCCCCCCCTGCCCCCGCCCCCCCCCCCCCCCCGCGCCGCTCCCCCCCCCACGCGCCCGCGCCCCCCCACCCGCCCCCCCCCGGCGCCCCAGACCTGTGGGCGCGCGCGCCGCTCAGCGCGGAGTTCACGCTCGCCACGCTGCGCGCCGCCGCGCCCCCCGCCGCGCCCTTCCCCCCTGAGGACCCCGCCCCATGACGCTCGCCGCCCAGACGCTCGCCGCCCAGACGCTCGCCGCCCAGACCCTCGCGCTCTGCGCTCTCCCCGACGACCTCGCCGCCTACGACGCCGCCCTGCTCATCGGCCCCAAGGAGCGCCTCGAGGCCCTCGCCCGCCTCCACCCGCAGCTCGCCCCCCACGCCGCCGCCCTCGCCGCGCCCCTCGCCGACCTGCCGGCGGCGCCCAAGGGCGGAGACGCGCAGACCTATCTCGCCCTCACCGAGGGCGCGCGCCCCACGCGCCTGATTTTCGCCGCCCTCCCCACCCTGGCCACCCGCATGAACGCCCCCGCGCGCCCCGACGAGGCGAGCAAGGCCGCCGCGCGCCTCACCCCCCCCAAGGGCAGGACCCTCATCGCCCTCTGCCCCGCCGCCCTCGACCACGCCGAGCCGCTCACGGCGGCGGTGGCGCGCGCCCTGCCCCTCGTCAGCTTTAAATCGGGCCCCCGGCGCCCCGCCGTGGACCTCGCCGTGTGGCTTGAGGGCGAGGAGGCGCAGGGCGCCCTCGACCACGACGCCCTCGCCGCCCTCGCCGCCGGCGTGCAGCGCGCGGCGGCGTGGGTGGACACGCCCCCGGAGCAGCTCCACGTGCCGCAGCTCGTGGACCTCGCCCGCGAGGTCGCCGTCCGCGCCGGCGCCGAGGTCGATGTGTTTGAGGGCGAGGAGCTCATGCACATGGGCCTCGGCGGCGTGTGGGCGGTGGGCAAGGCGGCGGTGCACCCGCCGGCGGTCGTGGTGCTGCGCGGCCCGCAGAGCACCCCCGGCGCCCCCCCGTGCGTGTGGGTGGGCAAGGGCGTCGTCTATGACTGCGGCGGGCTCTCGCTCAAGCCCAAGGAGGGCATGGAGGGCATGAAGATGGACATGGGCGGCGCCGCCGCCGTCCTCGCCGCCTTTGACGCCGCCGCCGCCCTCGGCCGCCACGAGGACCTCTGCGCCGTCCTCTGCCTCGCCGAGAACGCCATCGGCCCCGCCGCCTTCCGCAACGATGACGTGATCACCCTCTACTCGGGCAAGACCGTGGAGATCAACAACACCGACGCCGAGGGGCGCCTCCTCCTCGGCGACGGCGTCGCCTACGCCTGCCGCCACCTGCGCCCCGCCCTCGTGGTGGACGTCGCCACCCTCACCGGCGCGCAGCTCATGGCCACCGGCAAGGCGCACGCGGGCGTGGTGGCCAACGACGCGCGGATCGAGGCGCTCGCCGTGCGCCTCGGGCGCGCCTCGGGGGACCTCGTCCACCCCCTCCCCTACTGCCCTGAGCTGCTCATGGGGGAGTTCAAGAGCGAGGTCGCCGACATGAAGAACTCCGTCCGCGACCGCATGAACGCCCAGAGCTCCTGCGCGGCGCACTTTGTGGAGGCGCACCTCCCCGAGGGCTTTGAGGGGCAGTGGCTCCATGTGGACATCGCCGGCCCCGCCTGGGTGGGCGGGCGCGGCACCGGTTTCGGCGTGGCGCTCCTCTGCGCCCTCAGCGGCGCCTGGCGCGAGGCGCTCGCGTGATCGCGCGCCTGCGCCTAGGCGGCGCGGCGCGGCGCGGCGCGTAAGAAAAACATTTGCAATCGGTCGATTTTAGGCTATAAAGCCTCCCTTGTCGCGCGCTCGCCCCCCTCAGAGGGTAGGGGCTCCTATACTTTACCGCGGGTCTGCCCACCACACCCACGCGAGTATACCCGGCGACACACAACACCGAAGGCTCAACGGAGTTGGCATGAACCCCATCTTAGATATCTTCCCCGACCAGCAGCAGAGTAGCCAGAATCACTTCAGCGCGATCCGCATCTCGCTGGCGAACCCGGAGCTGATCCGCAAGCCCGCCCAGGAGGGTGGCTGGTCGTGGGGTGAGGTCACCAAGCCCGAGACCATCAACTACCGCTCCTTCAAGCCCGAGAAGGACGGCATCTTCTGCGCGCAGATCTTTGGGCCCGTCAAGGACTACGAGTGCCTGTGCAAGAAGTACAAGCACCGCAAGCACCGCTCCCTCGTCTGCGAGAAGTGCAAGGTGGAGGTCACCACCGCCAAGGTGCGCCGCGAGCGCATGGGCCACATCGACCTCGCCGCCCCCGTGGCGCACATCTGGTTCCTCAAGAGCCTCCCGAGCCGCATCGGCAGCCTCCTCGACATCACCCTCAAGGACGTCGAGCAGGTCCTCTACTGCCTCTCGCTCATCATCACCTACGTGGACGAGCAGGCGCTCAACGACTTCTACGCCGCCCTCGGCGGCGAGGTGGCCCTCGGCGTGGAGGAGCTCAAGAAGATCTTCGCCCACCACTACAAGAAGTACGGCGGCCTCGAGGAGGGCCACGGCGCCATCATCGAGCCCGAGGTGGGCATGCTGCTGACGGAGGACGACCACGAGCGCCTCCACAACCAGTACACCTTCATCTCCGAGTACTACAGCGAGTACCTCGAGGACAACCTCCCCCTCATCAAGCGCGCCGTGGAGATCGCCAGCGAGCAGCTCGGCCTCACCGGCGAGCGCGTCACCGCCCAGCCCCTCAGCGCGCTCATCGATGGGCGCGGGCGCCTGTCGACGAGCAAGGTCGCCGTGGACCGCGAGCCCGTGGGGCGCTGGCTGAGCCACCTGCGCGCGCCCGCCACCGAGGCCGAGCGCTACCGCGACCGCTGCGCCGTGCTGACCTGGCGCCTCGCCGGCGGCGCCTACGCCCTCGAGGTGACGGCGGGCGACGAGCTGCCGCAGCCGCTCAAGGACGCCATCAGCGCCGCCCTCCCCGCCCTCGCCGCCAGCGGCGAGCCCGTGACGCTCAGCGACGGCGCCCACGACGGCGCCCACCTCCTCCCGATGTCCTCCGCGAGCCCCGCGGGCGCGCCGGGGGCGGCGAGCGCAGAGGAGGGCGTGCTGGTGCTCACCTACGGCTGCAAGGGCTTTAAGCGCGGCGTGAGCTCCGAGAGCCTCAAGACGCTCTCCGCGCTCTTCAAGGCCGCCCTCACTCACGTCTACGGCGACGACCTCCTCAGCGCCTTCGAGGGGCCCGTCGAGAGCGCCTGCCACAGCAAGCTCACCGTGCGCTTCCCCAAGCACGACGGCGCCTACGACGCGCTGCAGCGCGACCTGATATCGCTCTTCGCGGCTGAGCCCGTGGACCTCGTGGACGGCGTGGCCAAGCTGGCGCGCAAGCTGATGCCGCAGAGCTTCCTCTCGGTGGTCACCAGCCGCCTCGACGCCCGCGGCGAGCAGGTCTACTACACCGTGGCGGGGGACTACGTGTCCGCCGGCGCCGGCGCCCAGGAGCGCCTGCGTGCCCTCGTGCACGCCGCCAACGCCAAGGTCTCGCTGCAGCAGGACACCCTCAGCGCCCTCGTCTTCCCCATCAACGACGCCCCCGTCAACGACGCCAGCGACGAGCAGCGCTACTACCTGTACCTGCAGAACATCGAGGTCAACGCCGCCGACCTCGCTCACCTCCGCGAGGTGTTCGCCTACGCCCTCAAGGCCCTCACCCGCGACGTGGTGGTGAGCCTCAACGACGGGCGCGTGGACCTCTCGGGCGTCACCGCGCTCGAGGTGCACACGCCGCCTGCGTTTGAGCGCCAGCTCAACGAAAAGCAGGAGAGCGTGGCCTTCAGCAAGGAGCGCACCTTCACCCCCACCGGCGTCCACGTGGTGAGCGAGGACAACGGCGTGGCGCGCGTCATCACCGGCGACGGCATCAGCGAGGAGCTGCTGCCGCTCAAGTACGGCGACACCCTCTGCGCGCCCAACGGCGCCGAGGTCAAGCACAGCCAGCCCCTGGCCGAGTGGAGGTGGGCGCCCTTCCTCAAGCCCATCCTCTCCCCCATCGACGGCATCGTCTCGTTCCCCAAGGACGCCGCGCGCCCCGGCGACACCGCGCGCAAGGTGCAGGTCTACCACCTCCAGGTGGAGACCGTGGCGGGCGGCTTTCGGCTCTCGCGCTCGCGCAGCAAGGGCCGCTTCGTGGAGCTCGAGCTGCCCAAGGGCGCCCTGCTCAAGGTGCAGGAGGGCGACCTGATCGGCCGCGGGCAGCCGCTCGCCATGGTGGAGTCGGCGCAGACCTCCGACAAGAACACCGAGCACAAGGTCCAAGAGCAGCTCACCAAGAAGCTCGCCGAGCAGCTCTCGCGCTTCCCGAGCTTCCGCGTGGCCGCCGGCGACGGCGACCTGCGCGTGATGAAGAGCAACGAGGCGTTCTCCAAGATCTTTGGATTCTCGCTCTCCGAGACCGAGCACATCCCCGTCGACAAGTTCCTCGGCCCCGACGCCATGGACCGCTTTGAGGCGCTCGCCGGACGCGGGCTGCTCGCCGACAGCGGGGCGCGCGCCTCGCGCGCGCTGTTAGTGATCGAGCAGTGGGACAAGGGGGCGCAGTTCCTGCGCACCCAGCAGAGCGTCACCCTCCTCGGCCTCGTGGCGCTCGGCGAGCGCGGCGCGGAGGTGGACTTCTTTGTCCTCGAGGCCAGCGCCGCCACCCTCGCCCTCGCCAGCGTCATCAGCCAGCTGCGCGACGTGGTGGTGGACATCGAGCAGCAGCTCGCCGGCCGCGAGCGCGACCTCGACGAGGACTTCTACGACCCCGCGCCCGAGGACCTCAACGAGCAGTTCCGCGCCCTCTTTGAGACCTTTGACCCCGAGCTCCTCACCCGCGTCGAGCGCCTCCTCGAGCAGGGGCGCGACGCCGCCTGGCACGAGCACATCGCCACCCTCGCCAACGCCGCGCGCTTCAGCCACCACCTCGACGGCCACGACAGCGAGCGGCAGTTCTTTGACGCCGACATGGGCGCCGACGCCATCCGCAAGCGCCTGCGCACCCTCGACCTCTTCTCGCTCTACAAGACCCTCGAGGGCCGCATCCCCAGCGTCGCCCAAGACCTCATCAACACCGCCTTCGGCAGCGGCTCCGCCTACTTCTTTGAGGAGGTGGACTACCACGGCTTCAAGCCGCTCGAGGACCTGCTGCGCGCCCACAAGCTCACGCTGCCCGAGCAGGGCGACGTGTGGTCGGGCGCCGACTACAAGGCGCTCTGCGAGCTCGTGCGCCAGCGCGACGGCGACCTCAGCCCCGAGCACCGCCCGCTGTTCCGCGCCATCCCCACCAACCTCGCCCCCAGCGCTGAGGGCCCCGAGGAGCAGTTCATCCTCCACAGCCTCTCGAGCGCCCTGTGCAAGGAGTTCGGCGTCTCGCTCGGGCAGGTGGTGAGCCGCGACCTCCACGCGCGCATCTCACAGCGCGCCTTCGTGGACGGCGAGACCGACCACTACATCGTCAAGGAGGTCTTCAAGGGCCCCGGCTCCGACCCATCCGTGCATCCTGGGCACCAGATCGGGCACCGCAAGTACCTTGAGCTGCGCGAGGAGGCCTCCATCTCGCGCCGCACCTTCACGGCGCAGCCCTCCTTTGAGGCGCAGTCCCTCAAGGCCGCCTGCGAGCGCTTTGCCCAGGAGCTCCACTCCCTGCCCCTCGACGGCCTCGCCCGCCTGAGCCAGTCGATCCGCTCCTCGAGCGTCGTCTCCGCGGACCTCGCGCTCCGCAAGGAGGCCGACCGCCTGATCGACATGGTCCGCTGGCTCCGCACCCTCGACCACCTCAAGGCCTTCGAGAGCCCCTCCAACGACCTGCGCGCCACCTCCAACGAGGAGCGCCTCGAGCGCCTGCGCTGCAGCTACTTCGACAAGAGCGACCCGCACCTGCTCACCGAGCAGCAGCTGCAGTCGCGCGAGTGGTTCCTGCTGACCGTCATCTCCGAGTTCCTGCGCATCGAGATGCTCGACGCCAGCGACTCGCGCAAGAAGAAGTTCATCAAGCGCCTCAAGGTGGTGGACGCGATCCGCAACAGCGAGAGCCGCGCCGCCGACCTCACCACCAGCGAGGGGCGCCGCGAGTGGATGGGCAACAAGCCCGAGTGGATGATCCTCGAGGCCATCCCCGTGATTCCGCCCGACCTCCGGCCCCTCGTGCCCCTCGAGGGCGGGCGCTTCGCCACCAGCGACCTCAACGACCTCTACCGCCGCGTGATCACCCGCAACGCCCGCCTGCGCCGCCTCACCGAGGAGCTGCAGGCGCCGCAGATGGTGCAGCGCAACGAGAAGCGCATGCTGCAGGAGGCCGTGGACGCCCTGTTCGACAACGGCCGCCGCGGCAAGCCCATCACCAGCACCAACAAGCGCCCCTTCAAGTCCCTGAGCGCCATGATCAAGGGCAAGCAGGGCCGCTTCCGCCAGAACCTCCTCGGCAAGCGCGTGGACTACTCCGGCCGCTCGGTGATCGTGGTGGGCCCCGAGCTGCGCCTCCACCAGTGCGGGCTGCCCAAGAAGATGGCCCTCGAGCTCTTCAAGCCGTTCATCCTCAACAAGCTCGAGAGCCTCCGCTACGCCACCACCATCAAGGCCGCCAAGAAGATGGTGGACGACTGCCACGAGGTGGTGTGGGACATCCTCGACGACGTGATCCAAGAGCACCCCGTGATGCTCAACCGCGCCCCCACGCTCCACCGCCTCGGCATCCAGGCCTTTGAGCCCAAGCTGATCGAGGGCAAGGCGATCCAGCTCCACCCGCTGGTCTGCACCGCCTTCAACGCCGACTTCGACGGCGACCAGATGGCCGTGCACCTGCCCCTCTCCGTGGAGGCGCAGATCGAGGCGCGCGTGCTCATGATGAGCAGCAACAACATCCTCAGCCCCGCCAACGGCAAGCCCATCATCGTGCCCTCGCAGGACATCGTGCTCGGCTGCTACTACATGACGCGCGAGCGCCCCTTCGCCAAGGGCGAGGGCCGCGTCTTCACGTCACCCACCGAGGCGCGCGTGGCGCTCGAGACGGGCGCCGTGCACCTGCAGGCCAAGGTGCGCTGCCGCATGAGCGCGGGGCTGGTGGACACCACGGTGGGGCGGCTGATCATGTCGGAGGTGCTGCCGCCGCAGCTCGAGTTCGCGCTCGTGAACCGCCCCATGGGCAAAAAGGAGCTCGCGCAGCTCATCGACGTGGCGTACCGCCGCTGCACCGCCAAGCAGACGGTGCTGCTCGCCGACGCCATCAAGGACCTCGGGTACGCGCAGGCGACCCGCGCCGGCATCTCCGTGGCGCTCGCTGACCTCAACGTGTCAGACGAGAAGCGCAAGCTCGTCAAGGAGGGCTACGAGCAGATCGCCACCTTCCAGCGCCAGGCGAGCGACGGCGAGATCTCCAACAAGGAGCGCTACAACAAGGTCGTCGACCAGTGGACGCAGATCACCGAGCGCGTCGCCAAGGCGATGTTCGAGGCGATCAGCACAGAGACCTTCACCAACGCCCAAGGCGAGACGCGCAAGGCGCCGAGCTTCAACTCGGTGTTCATCATGTCCGACTCCGGCGCGCGCGGCGGCCCGCAGCAGATCCGCCAGCTGGCCGGGATGCGCGGCCTGATGGCCAAGCCCTCCGGCGAGATCATCGAGACGCCCATCACGGCCAACTTCCGCGAGGGGCTCTCGGTGCTCGAGTACTTCATCTCCGCGCACGGCGCGCGCAAGGGCCTCGCGGACACGGCGCTCAAGACCGCCAACTCCGGGTACCTCACCCGCCGCCTCGTGGACGTGGCGCAGGACGCCATCATCACCGAGTACGACTGCGGCGCGCAGACGCCCCTCGAGCTCCGCGCCCTCGTGGACGGCAACGAGGTCAAGGAGCGCCTCAGCGACCTCGCCCTCGGGCGCGTGCTCGCGGAGGACGTGTACAGCAGCGAGGGCGAGCTGCTGATTCCGGCGCTGACCCTCGTGGGCGAGCGCGAGGTGGAGCTGATCGACACGCACGACGTGCAGAACGCCTACATCCGCTCCCCGCTCACCTGCGAGACTCGCCGCGGCGTGTGCGCGCTGTGCTACGGGCGCGACCTCGCGCGCGGTCGCCTCGTGAACGTGGGCGAGGCCGTGGGCGTGATCGCCGCGCAGTCCATCGGCGAGCCCGGCACGCAGCTCACCATGCGCACGTTCCACATCGGCGGCGCCGCCTCGCAGCAGGCGCGCAAGAACAGCATCATCAGCCGCACCGAGGGGCGCGTGCGCCTCAAGAACGCCAAGCTGATCACCCCCACCCTCGCCCCCGCCTCCAAGCGCGACGGCACGCAGGTGGTGGTGGAGTGGGAGCGCGACGGCGCCCCCTCGTTCGCCCAGCAGCCCTATCAGCTCGTGAGCAACCGCAACGCCCACCTCTACATCGACGACCACAACGGCGTCGAGAAAGAGAGCCACGCGCTCAACGAGGGCTACATGCTCGACATCAGGCACGCCAGCGACGTCCACCCGGGGCAGCGCGTGGTCCACTGGGACCCCTTCTCGACCTCCCTCTTCTCCGAGGTGGAGGGCGTGGCCGTGCTCCACAACGTGAGCCTCGAGGAGGGCACGCTGAGGGAGGAGAGCGAGAGCGGCGGCAACGTGATTCGCCGCATCAGCGCCCCCACCCGCAACAGCGCGCGCGCCCAAAGCAAGAAGACCTCCAAGC
>VGTA01000038.1 GCA_016874875.1 Deltaproteobacteria bacterium
AAGGCGCTCTACAACTTCATGCACGGGGTGGGGCTCGACGCGGACGTGCGCTCGTGGTTCGAGCTCCCGCGCGGGGCCTGCCCGCGCCCCACGGTGCGCCGGGATTTTGTGGAGCGGGCGCTGCGGGGGTGAGGGGGGCGCGCTTGAGTCAGAGCCCCTGTAGGAGGCGCAGGAGCAATGCCCCAGACTGGTTCGCCTGCGCGAGCACGCTCTGCGCCCCTTGCTGCACGATCTGCTCTCTGCTGAGCGCCGCCGTCTCCTGCGCGTAGTCGGCGTCCATGACGCGCCCGCGCGCCGCGCTCAGGTCGCTGACGCTTGAGGTGAGGCGCGTCGAGGTCATCGCGAGGGCGCTCTGCTGCGCCCCGAGGGCGCTCAGCGCGCGGCTCGTCTGCGCGAGGGCGACGTCCACGCTGCGGAGCGCCCTCGTCGCGCCCTCCGCCGTGAGCACGTCGAGGGAGCTCACGCCCGCCCCGGCGCTCACCCCAAAGACCTGCAGGCCGGGCGCGCCGCCGAGGTCGCCGAGCGCGTCGTTCATGTCGCTCACGCCGGCGAGCCCAAAGCGGACCTCGATGTTGCGCTCCGAGACGAGCGTGAGCTCGCCCCCTTGGACGATGTCGTGGAGGCCCGTGATCGAGCTCGCGCGCCCCGCGGTGCGCACCTCGATGTTGCGCCCGTCGTCCGCGATCAGCACCAACTCCGCGCGCGCGTCGAGCTCCGCGCGGACGCCCGTGCGCTTAAACTCAGCGTTGATCGCCGCCCGCAGCGCGCCGCTCGCGTCCCCCTGCTCAACAACAAACCCTGAGAGCTTGACGCCGTTGAGCTCAATGTAGCTCCGCTCGTCGAGGGCGCCGCCCGCGAGGCGCGAGACGAGCTCCCCTGTGCCTGGGTAGTAGTCATCACGCGGGACCTGCACGGTCTCTCGATAAATCCCTTGCGCGCCCACCTCAAATCCATAGGACTGAAAGCTGATCGCGCGCGGCTCACCGCGGAGGCGGAGCTCAAGCTCTGTGGCGCTGAGCGCGGTCGCCCTGAACGAGAGACCGCGCGCGTTGATGTCCGCCGCGAGCTCCTCGCAGCTGTCAAAGGAGCCCGCGCTCACCTTGACGCCGTTCATCACAAAGTACTTGCCGTTGTCGTGTGTGGGGAGCCCGGTCAGCGTGAGGCCGTGGAGGGTCGTCAGCACGTTGAGCGGCCCCTCCCCGTTGACCCTGCTGAGCGTGAGCGCGCCCCCGTCCACGCGCGCCTCCACGCCCGTGAGGTTCACGCGCGCGTTGATGAGCGCGGCGAGGGCGCCGTCTGCGTCGTTGTCCTGAACCGCGAGCTCAGCGCCGGCGAGGAGGTTCACGCCGTTGATCACGAGGTCGCCGTCGCTCAGGATCCCGGCGCGCACCGCGGCGCGCGCGGTGGTGGAGAGCGCTGAGAGGTCATCGAGTGTGAGCGGGAAGCTCAGCGCGCTGAGCTGCAGCGCTTGGTAGTCGTCGTGCAGGAGGTTGAGGTCCGTGGAGGTGTTGAGGGCGGTGCCCACGCTGTAAGGGTTGATCTCGATCGTCTCGGGCTGCTCGCCTGTGGCGGTCACGAGGATCTGCTGAGGGTAAGAGAGGCGATGTGTTTGAGTGTTCCAGAGCGATGACGTGGCGTCGCTCCTGTTTATACTGGGGAAGATGATCTTGTTGGCGCTGAGCAGTGAGGAGATCTGAATTGTCGAGATCAGGCGCTGCGGCTCGCCGCTCAGGGTCGCGGCGTTGGCGGCGAGGAAGGAATCTGCTGCGTCTATGCTCTCTTGACCAAAGTCAAACCCATCGTTGTCGGCGTCACCCTGCCCAATGATGATGAGGTGCTGTCGCGCTGTGGGCGACCAGGGCTGCGCGCTCGCGTTGTCGATGGCGAGGTGCATGTCCTCTGAGACCGAGTCATCGACATGGCTGAGGTCGAGGGCGAGCATATCGGCGATGAGCAGCTCGCGAGACGCGGCGTCTTCGAGATCAATGAGCCCGAAATCGGGGAGCTTTTGGTCGTCGGGTAGGTTGAAATCACCATAAAAATTGAGCCCGAGGCGCACGACGTGACCCCCTGAGAGGTCCCTGAGCGTCTGCACGATCTCCTTAAACTTCTGTTTCAGCTCAATGATGTTTTGTTGGTTGCTCGCCGAGCTGTCGATGGCCAAGAAGACATCCGTGTCCTCTTGAAAGGAGGGGAGGTTGACGCTCACGTCGGGTTTCGTGGTGCGCGTGGTCGAGAGGCTCTCTATGTGATACTCGAACTGAGGTTGAGTGGGTGAGCCCGGGTCCACCTCAATCGGGCTCCCGAGCACCGTCGGCCCAACGAGGGCGCGCACGCCCGTCTCCCCCGACACGGCGTTGATCGCCTTCGCCTTGGCGATCGCCGAGCCCGCGCGCTGCGCGCTCGACAAGAGGTCATCGGCGAGCGTGGTGGCGCGCACCTGGACGCCGTTGATCTCGAGCGCTCCTGCGTACTGATAGTCATACCGAGCGGGGATCTCGTCTGAGTAGAGGGCCTCCTGTGGCTCCACGAGGTAGCGCGGCTGTACACCTGGGATGATCACAGCGGGGATCGCGGGCGAGTAGACCGCGGGGACTCTTGGGGAGATAATCCTCAAGGTCGGAGGCGTATTGTCATCACCTGGCACCCACTCCGTCACGGCGGGGATCTCTGCTGAGATCAGCTGGCGCGGCACCGCCTCGGAGACCACCACATCGGGCGTCCCTGGGAAGTTGGGGTCGATGACCCCCACCACCTCTGGAGAGAGCAAGGTGCTCGGCTGCGCGGGAGAGAGGAGGGTGCGGGCGTCGCTGAAATCGGCGCCGATCGCGATCTGCGCGTTCACGCCGCGCAGCGACACGCGCTCCGCCTGGCGCCCGAGCGCGTTGGGGCTGAGGGGCTCAAGTGAGACGCTCGTCGTCTCGCCGACGCCCGCGCCGATCTGCATCTGCGCCCGCGAGAGCCCTCCGTCGAGGAGGCGCCGTCCATTGAAGCGCGTTCGTTCTGAGACCTCCTCGATGTGCCGCTGGAGCTCCGCGAACTCAAAGTTCAGCGCGCGCCGATCCGCGTCGTTGAGCTGCGCGCTCGCCGCCTGTACGCCCAGCTCTCTCATCCTCTGTAGCGCACCCACGAGCTGCTGCACGCCCCCCTCAGCGGTCTGCGCCAACGAGATCGCGTCGTTGGCGTTGCGGTTAGCCTGCTGAAGACCCCTCAGGCGCGCGCTCATGCGAGTAGAGATCGAGAGCCCCGCGGCGTCATCTCGCGCGCTGTTTACCCGGAGGCCGCTCGCGAGGCGCTCAAAGGTCCTCCCGAGGCGCCCTGTGCTCTTGGTTAGCGCTTGGTATGCTTTTAAAGATGAGAGATTAGAGTTGATAAAAAGGCTCAAAGAGTCATTCTCTTTTTCATGTCTTAAAGAACATCTTAATTATGTCAAAATAAATCAACAATGCAATTAAATTTAAAATCAGTGCCGCAAGCGCGTGACCGCGGGGATGTGCTCGGAGCCACTCCAAGACGAAGGCTGCACAGAATCTCCCCCTCCCCCGTGTCTCACAAGACAGGAAAGCGCCCTCCGCTCACCCGTCACCCCCGCCAGGAGCCTCATGCCCCTCACCCGCCTCCCCCTCCAAGACTCCCCCGCCCACGCCGAGCGCTGCCAGCGCCTCCTCGACCTCCCGCGCGACTACGCGCGCAACATCGCCTTTGAGACCTGCCGCGTGCTCGAGGCGGGCTCCTACACCGCCACCTTCCTGAGCGGCGAGCAGGTGCGCGTCGACATCCGCGCCCAGCTCACCCAGGAGCGCGCGCGCAAGGTGAGCCTCGCCCCCGCCGACCCCCTCGACCGCGTGGCGCGCGAGCACCTCGGCGTGAGCTTGGAGGAGGCGCGCGCCCCCCGCGCCGCCGAGACGCGCGTGTGGGTGAGCAACGAGCCCTCCCTCACGGCGGCGCGCGCCTTCGCGGCGCGGGGGGGGCGCCCCTGCGTGCTCAATTTCGCCAACGGCGCCACGCCGGGCGGCGGCTTCCTCACGGGGTCGCGCGCGCAGGAGGAGAGCCTCTGTTTCGCCTCTACGCTCTACTCCTCCATCAAGGGTGATCCCATGTACGCGCTCCATCGCCGGCGCGCCGACCACTCCTCCTCGGCGCACCTCATCTTGTCCACCGCCACGGCGATCCGCGACGAGGAGCAGCGCTTCATCCCCGCGCCCTGGGAGATGACCGTCCTCACCTGCGCCGCCCCCGTGTGCGACACGCGCACGCCGCGCGCCCCGCACCTCGTGACCCCCGCCCAGGGCGCGCTCCTGATGCGCGAGCGCGTCGAGCGCGTCCTCGACGTGGCCGCCGCCGCCGGCTGCACGCACCTCGTCTTGGGCGCCTGGGGCTGCGGCGCCTTCCGCAATGACCCCGTGGAGGTCGCGCGGCTCTTTGAGGAGGCGCTCGAGGCGCGCGCGGGCGCCTTTGAGGAGGTGGTGTTCGCCATCAGCGACTGGTCGGAGGAGCGGCGCTTCTTGGCGCCCTTCGCGCGGCGCTTCTCGGCGGGCGCGTCCTCCTAGCCCTCGCGGCGTCTTTTTGCTAAGAGTGTGCCGCGGGCGCCCTGCGCGCTCGCCCCTCCCCCTCACCCGCGAGCCCTCATGACGAGCCTCACCGCCCCCCTCGACCTCGGCCCCCTCGACCTCGGCCCCCTCGACCTCGGCCCCCTCGACCTCGGCCCCCACGTCACCACCCTCGAGCGAGGCGACCGCGTCTTCCACATCATCGGCACCGCCCACATCTCCGCCAAGAGCGTGGAGGAGGTGCGGCGCGTGATCGAGGCGGTGCGCCCCGACGCGGTGTGCGTGGAGCTCTGCAAGACGCGCTTTGAGGCCATCACCGACCCCGACCGCTGGCGCAAGCTCGACGTCTTTAAGGTGATTCGCGAGGGCAAGACGCTCTACCTCCTCGCCAACCTCGCCCTCTCCGCCTACCAGAAGGCCCTCGGCGACAAGCTCGGGGTGCAGCCGGGGGCGGAGCAGCGCGAGGGGATCGAGGCCGCCAAGGCGGTGGGCGCCACGCTCGTGCTCGCCGACCGCGAGATCCAGGCCACCCTCAAGCGCACGTGGGCCAACGTGCCCTTCTGGCGCAAGTTCACCCTCCTCGGCGCCCTCTTTGAGCCGGCGGAGGAGGTGGAGGAGCTGAGCGTGGAGCGCCTAGAGGCCATGAAGGACCGCGACACCATCAGCGACATGATGCGCGAGTTCGCCCAGGCGCTCCCCGAGGTCAAGCGCCCCCTCATCGACGAGCGCGACCTGTACCTGATCGCGAGCGTGACCCGCGCCCCCGGGCGGCGGGTGGTGGCGGTGGTGGGCGCGGGGCACGTGGAGGGCATGGTGGCGCACCTCGGCGACGCCGACGCGGTGGACCTCGAGGCGCTCTCGGTGATCCCGCCCCCCTCGCGCCTCTCGCGCGCGCTGCAGTGGCTCGTCCCCGGCCTCCTCCTCGCCCTCTTCTACGTGGGCTACCAGCAGACCGCCGGCCGCTCCCTCGAGGAGCTCGTGTGGGCGTGGGTGCTCCCCACGTCGCTGATGTCGGCGCTGCTCACGCTCCTCGCGCTCCCCAAGCCCCTCACCGTGCTCGCCGCCGCCCTCGCCTCCCCCCTCACCACCCTCCACCCCGCCATCGGCTCGGGCATGGTCACGGGCGTGGTGGAGGCGTGGCTGCGTAAGCCCACCGTGGGCGACAGCGAGGCGCTCCTCAGCGACGCCGCCACCCTCAGCGGCCTCTACCGCAACCCCTTCACGCGCGTGCTGCTCGTGGCCGTCTTCTCGAGCATCGGCTCCGCCCTCGGCGCCTACGTGGGGCTCGGGTGGGTGCTCGCGCTGTCGAGGGGCTAGCGGTGGGCGCGCGGCGCGCCCCGCGGGGTCCGCTCGTCCTCGCCGCCGCGGCGGCGCCCCTGGCCGCCTGCGCCGGCCTCGGCGCCCGCTTCGCCGAGGAGGAGCTGTGGCTCGCGGAGCCCGTGGCCTGGGAGGAGGTGGCGCCCGTCTTTGAGCGGCGCTGCGCCCCCTGCCACGCCGACCCCCCCCTCGCCGGCGCCACCTTCGCCCTCCGCGCCTACGGGGAGGTGGCGCCGTGGGTGGAGCGGGTCCGCGTGCGCGTGCTCGTGCAGGGCGACATGCCCCCAGGCGGCCTGCAGGACCCCGAGGAGCGCGACCTCCTCGCCCGCTGGCTGGCGCAGGGCGCGCAGGGGCCGGCGGGGGCGGAAGCGGGGGCGGAGGCGGGAGCGGGGGCGGAGGCGGGAGCGAGCGCGGGGGCGAGCGCGGGGGCGAGCGCGGGGGCGAGCGGCGGCGCGGCGCCGGCGGCGCCCACCTGGGACGGCGCCGTCAAGCCCCTCTTTGACCTCTACTGCAACACCTGCCACGCCCCCACCCCCACCGGCGGCGCCCCCTTCCCCCTCACCACCTACGCCGAGGCGGCGCCCTTCTTGGCGCGGTTCGAGGTGCGCGTGCTCGAGCGCATGGACATGCCGCCGGGCGGCGTGCGGGACGCGGGCGACCTCGCCACCCTCGAGGCGTGGCTCCGCGCGGGGGGGCCTGAGCGGTGACCCGCCTCCCCCGACCGCCCGCCCCCCGCGCCGCGCGCGCCGCGCTCGCCCTGCTCGGCGCCCTCGCCCTGCTCGGCGCCCTCCCCACCCTCGGCGCGCCGGCGGCGGAGGGGGCGCCGAGGGCGCTCAAGGTCGCCCGCGAGCAGGACACATCAGAGGCGCGCGGCGGCCGAGGTGAGGAGAAGACCCGCAAGGAGAAGGCGAGGCGAAAGCGCAAGAAGCGAGAGAAAGAGGAGCGCGCGCGCGAGGAGCGAGCGCGCGAGGAGCGAGCGCGCGAGGCGCGCATGGAGCGGCGGCGCGCGAAGGCGCGGCGCGATTTGCAGCGCGACCGCGACACCTGGGCCGTCGCCTGGGGCGCCCTGAGCGTGGGCGGCGCGGGGGCGGCGGGGCGAGGGGCGGCGGCGGCGGCGGCGCTGCCGTGGCGCGCGCGCGAGGAGAGCGGGCTCTACCCAGCGCGCGCCGACGTGGGCGCGTGGGCGGAGCTTGGCGCGCTGCGCCTCTCCGCGGAGGCGCGCCTCGCCGCCGCGCCGTGGCAGCAGGGCGCCCCCCTCTCTCCCGCCTATGTGGACCCGCGCGGGGTGGGGCCGGGCCTCAACGCCCTCTCGCTCTCGCGACGCTGGGAGATTAAGGAGGGCGTGGGCGCGCTCACCATCTCGGTGGTGGGGGGCTGGCTCCAGCCCGACCGCGCGCTCCACGCTGAGCACGCGTGGGACATCAAGAGCGCTCCCCCGCTCACCCAAGAGCTCGACGGCGTGCTCGACTCACCCCTCAGCCTCCTCGCCGCGGAGCGCCGCTGGTCACGCGCGCCGTCGCCCCTAGACCGCGTGGGGCTCGGCGGGAGCGCGAGCGTGACCTTTATTTACTCGGGGGGATCCATCTGGCGGACCCTCGCCGCTGTTTTCCTCGTCCCCTCCTTCATCCTCACCGTCTTCACCCCCACCGACGGCGCGCTCCCCGCGCCGAGTCTCTCGCGCGAGGGGCTGGTCACCCAGCTCAACGCCGTCTGGGGCATCTTGCCCACATTTTACCTCGACCTGCAGCTCGGTCGCGCGCGCCGCCCCCAGCCCACCGCCGCCGCCCTCCTCGCCGGCGCGCCGCCGAGTGAGCAGGAGTGGCTCAGCCTCACGGCGGTCGCGCCGCTCTCGGAGCGCCTGCGCCTCCTCACGCGCCTCACCTGGCGCGACGCGCGCTCCGGGCTCTCGCCCCTCGACGAGGCGCGCCTCTCTCGCCTCGACCGCGACGGCGGCGGGCGCGGCAGGCTGCTCGCGGTGGAGTGGGGGCGGCGCCTCAAGGTGATGGGCGGCTACGAGTGGCTCGACCCGCAGACGGATTTCGCCTACAACACACGGCACGCGCTCACCCTCAGCGCCTCGTACCCGCTCGTCACGCGCGACCCGTGGCGCCTTGAGCTCGACGCGCGCTACACGCACCTGTGGAGCTCGAGCGCCAACCGCCTGAGCGTGGACTCTGACCTCGCCACCCTCACCCTCACCTGGCGCCCGCGGCTCAGGAGCCTGCGGCGCGCCTCCGCGCCCAACGGGGAGAGACGATGACCAAGCTCAAGACGCAGCCCGACGCGCAGCTCGCGCAGGCCGAGGCCTTCTGGTTCGTCCGCCCCGGCGAGGGCGCCATCTGCGAGGAGCTCCCGCCGATGAGCGCGAGCGCCTACGTGAGCGTGCGCGCCCTCTACAGCGGCGTGTGCGTGGAGACGCACGCCCTCGTGTTCCACGGGCGCGCGCAGGAGTCCTTCGCCCGCGCCCTCGACACCCCCAACCTCGTGGGGCAGCTCCCCGCCCCCGCCAAGTTCGGCGACAGCGTGGTGGGCGTGGTGGAGGACGGGCCCCCCGCGCTGTTTGGGCGGCGCGTCTTAGTGCCCCACCCCCACCAGACCCTCTTCAGCGTCCCGCGCGAGCAGGTCACGCCCCTGCCCCACGGCGTCAGCGAGCGGCGAGGGCTGCTCGTGAGCGAGGCGGAGCGCGCCCTCGCGGCGCTCTGGGCGGCGCGCCCGCAGCTCGGGGAGGAGGCGCTGGTGGTGGGGGAGGGCGCCGCCGCGCTCCTGCTCGCCCACCTCGCCCATCAGCGCGCGCACCTCAAGGTCACGCTCTGCCCCACCACCGCGCTCACCGCCACGCTCGCCCGCCAGCTCAACGTCCCCTGCTGTGAGGTGGAGGGCGCCCCCGCGGACCTCGACGTGGTGTGGCACCTCAGCCCGCGCGACGGGGCGCTAGAGTGGGCCCTCGGGCGCGCCGCGCCGGGGGGGCGCGTGGTGGACCTCAGCCACCACCTCACCGCGCAGACCCCGGCGGTCCTGCCCGGGGAGCTGGCGGCGCGGGGCGTTGAGCTCACGTTCGCCCACCCCGCCCGCCACGCCCCCGGCGCGCAGCGGTGGTCGCGCCCGCAGCGCCGCGCCCTCGCCGCGCAGCTCCTCGCCGACCCCGCCCTCGACGCCCTCCTCGCCCCCGCCCACATCGACTTCGAGGACCTCCCCGACGCCCTCGCGCGGCTGTGCCGCCTCGAGGAGGCGAGCCTCTACCAGGTGGTCCGCTACCCCGCCGCGCAGCGCTAGAGGCGCTCACGCCGCGCGGGGGGGCTCAGTCGCCGCGCAGGAGCCCCCCCTGCGTGGCGAGCCACACGGCGCCCTCGCCCGCCGCCCCGAGCGGCAGCACGCGGCGGATGACGCCTACGGCGAAATCCACCGTCAGATGCACACGCGACCAGCCCTCAAAGGTGCCGTCCCCCACGAGCAGCTTGTCCTGGAACGCCGCCCACACCTCCTGCGTGCCCGGCGTGAGGGCGATGGCGGAGACGGCGGCGAAGGGGCGCACGGGGCGCGGGCGCGCCTCGCCGGGCGGCAGCAGCAGCACGCCGCGGTCGGTGGCGATCCACAGGCGCCCGTCGGTCCCGAGCGCGAGGTCGGTCATGAGGTCCGTGGGCCAGTTGCTAGCCTCCGAGTGGACGGTGACGACGCGCGCGCTCGACGGCGCGCCGGCGACCGGGGGGCCCACGTCGGCGAGGCCGCTGTGGGTGGCCACGAACAGCCCCCCGTCCGGGCGCGCCACGAGGGCGTTGACGGTGAAGCTGGGCAGGAGGGGCGTCTTGGACAGCGCCTCCTCGCCGTCGTAGCCCTGCCGGTGCTCCCAGACCTCCACGCGGTCGCGGCTGGCGGGGATGTGGAGGAGGCCCACCCCGGCGCTGATGTCCCCGGGGCCCCAGAACAGGGCGGCGGAGACGGCGCCCTGCGGGTCGCACACCACGTCGCCGAGCTTGGGCTCCCCGGGGCGGAAGGCGGCGGCGCTCCAGTCGAGGGAGGCGGCGGGGGCGGCGGCGCCGGGCGCCCAGAGCTCCACGAGGAGCTTGAGCTCCGGCGCGGCGTCCGCGCGGGCGGCGGGGGCGAGGCGGCGACTCGTGACAAACAGCGGCCCCCCGGGGCACAGCGCCACGCCGAGCGCCCGCCCCGCCCCCTCGGGCGCCGCTACAAATGACCAGCCCGGCGCCCCCTGCCCCTGCACCCATGCCCCACCGGCGTGCGGCACCCACAGCGCGCCGGCGGCGTCGAGCAGGTAGGGGCGCATGTCGCTGCGGGCGGCGAAACTCTCGGAGACGAGGCGCTGGCGGCGCGCCCCGTCGGCTCCCGCGCGCGTCACCACCCCGAGGTGCGGGCGCGCCCAGGCGAGGAGCGGCTCCGCCCCCCCCCGCGCCACCCACGCGCCCCCCTCAAAGGGCTGCACGTCGGTGAGCGCGAGGCGCTCGGCGTAGGCGCGCGCCGGCTCCCCCGCGCGCCCCCCCTCCACCGGGAGCGGCGCGAGGGCGACGAGCGCCCGGCCGCCGTCCTTGGGCGCCCCGTCCTCCTGCACGCGCACCACGGGCGCCCCGAGGCGCAGCGCCCACCACGCCCCCCGCGCCCAGTAGACCCACCCCTCCCCCCACGGGTGGAGCGCGCCGCCCTCCGGGGCGGGGAGGTCGCCGCTGAGGGGCCACCACGCCCCCTCGCGCCACACGCTCAGGCGCGCCGCCCCCCCCCCGCAGAGCGCCACCGCCTCCGCGCCCCGCGCGCTGAGCGCCACCGGCGCGCCCTCGCAGGCGCCCTGGGGCGCAGCGAAGGCCTCGCCGACCTCGCGGAGCACCTCGGGCAGCGCGCGCTGCTCCACCTCGAGCGGCTCGCCGTCCGCCCACAGCCCCGCGGGGACGGCGAGCGTGCCGGCGCCCTCCACCCCCACCCACGCCCCGCCGCCGGGGCGGGGGGCGAGCGCGGTGGCGCGGGCGCGCCCGAGCTGCGCCTTCACCTTCCCCCCCTGCCGCCACCCAAACCCGCTCGCCCCCGCCCACCACGCCCCCCCGCCCTCGCGGGGCGCGAGCGCCCCCACGGCGCCCGGGCGCACCAGCGCCCACGGCTGGTCGCCGAGCGCGTCGCGCCACTCGGCGTCGAGCCACACCTCGCGCGTGAAGAGGCCGCGCGGACTCGCCGCGTAGACCCGGAGCCGCGCCTTCACCTCGGGGGGCGGCGGCGGGCGCCGGAAGGTCTTGGGGAGCGGCGGCAGCTCGGCGGGGGCGGCGGGGGTGGGGGCGGGGGCGGGGGCGGGGGCGGGGGCGGCGGGCGCGGGCGCGGGCGCGGGCGCGGGCGGCGCCTCCTCGATCACCAGCTCGTCGCCCTCGATCACGAGGCCGCTGTCCTCGATCACGATTTCATCGAGCGCCGCCGCCGAGGCGGTCGCCGCCCGCGCCACCTCGGCGCGCGCCTTGGCCTCGAGCTCCGTCACGCGGCGCTCGTAGAGGGCGGCGCGGCGGGCGTTGACGCGCGCGGGGTCGAGGGGCTCCACCCACAGGTCCACCACCTCGCTCGGCAGCGGCGTGGAGCACACGTAGAGGCGCTCGCGCTGCAGCTCCCACGCCAGCAGCTGCCCCTGCGCCACCCCCCACGCCGCGCCCTCGTACACGCGGAGCAGGTCGAGGCGCTCCTGGTCGGAGGAGCGCGCCCAGGAAGACACGCGCCGCCCAAAGAGCGACGAGGTGGCGCCGCAGCCGCTGAGCGCGAGCGCGCCCGCGGCGCAGAGGGCGAGGGCGTACGCGAGGGCAGACGCGAGAGCGAGCGCGCGGGCGGGCGCTCGGGCGCGAGCGCGCAAGGGCTCTGGGGGGGTCTTCATGCTGCTCCTGGGGGTGGGGGCGGGGAGGGCGCATCAAATCGGCTTGTGGAGACGGCCCCAAACTCCATACAACCTCAGCGCCCCGCTGTCACCCCCCGCGTGCCCACACCACAGGCGCGGCCCGCGCCGCGCGCAGACTCT
>VGTA01000039.1 GCA_016874875.1 Deltaproteobacteria bacterium
TCACCCCCAACGAGCGCACCCTCTACCTCGACGACCGCCTCGACTCCGACGAGCGAGACGCGCTAGAGCGCCACTGCGCCAGCTGCGCCGATTGCGACCGCGCCCTCACCGAGGAGGGCGCCACGCACACGCTCCTCCACCTCGCCTTCCCCATGCCGCGCCTCACCGCCGCCGAGCTCCGCGCCTCCGAGGAGCAGACGCTGCGCTACATGGCGCAGGTCATGCGCGAGGACCGGGCGCGCCGCGGGCTGCTGGCGGGCGCGGCGGAGCGCCTCTCCGCGCTGCTCTACGCCCTCGTCGACGCCCCCCGCTGGGCGCTCGCCCCCATGGGCGCCGCCGCGCTGGGCTCGTATCTGCTGCTCACCACCGCGGGCTTCAAGAGCCCCCTCGTGGATTTCGTGGTCACGTCTCACGCGCAGCAGTGGCCGAGCGAGGTGTCCACCAGCGCCCTCGACCAGGTGCAGAGCTGGCTGGCGAGCCATTCGACCTCGAGCGTACGCCTCGACGCGCCCCGCTTCGGGCGCCTCGCCAACGCCGACGTGCGCCTCGAGCGCGCGCGCCTCAGCCTGGCCATGGTGGGGGAGAGCCGCTGGGAGCGCGCGGCGCACCTGCTCTACTCGTTCGCGGGGGGCAAGCGCGTCACGGTCATCGCCTTCCAAGGGGCGCCAGAGGAGCTCACGGAGGGCGAGGCGCGCGAGGTGGAGGGGGTGTCGGTGCGCGTGACGCAGCGCGACGCGCTCACGGTGGCGTCCTACTCGCGCGGGGGGCTGTCGTATGTGGTGACCTCGGACCTCCACCCCGACGAGCTCCTCAAGCTCATCGCGGCGGACGTGGTCGGGGAGCGCTGATGGGGCGCGGCGCCCCCCTCAGCGCCCTCAGCGTCCTCAGCGCCCTCAGCGCCCTCAGCGCCCTCAGCGCCTGCGGGGGCGGCGGGGCGGCGCGCGAGGGGGCGGAGCTCAACCCTGAGGCGCGCGCGGCGCAGGAGCGCCTCGGGCCCATCCTCGGGGAGGTCACGCGCGAGAAGCTGCTCGACCGCCTCGCGGGCTACCCCCTGTGCGGTCTCACCGACCCCGCGCAGCGCGCCAACCTGCGCGTCACGCTCTCGCCGGTGCCGGCGGGGGTGGGGGGGGCGGAGGGGGAGGGGTGGCACGTGGCGGAGGTGGAGTGCTTCTTCTTTGGGGTGCAGGGCCTCTACCAGCTCGTGGCGCTGCACGCGCCCACCGGGCGCGCGCTCCCGCTCGCCCTCGAGGGCGCCGCCCCCGCGCCGAGCGCCGACCCCAGCGCGCCGGCGCAGGAGCTCCGCACCCCCGCCACCTCCAGCGGCGGGCGCGACGAGCTCTGCGGCGCGCCCCGCTTTGACGCCGCCACGGGGGCGCTCGTGAGCGTGTGCAAGGGCAACCCCGAGGGCTCCTGCGGCGCCTATGGGGCGTACGCGCTCGAGCTCTCGCCCGCCCCCCGCTTCCGCGTCCAGGCGCTCCGCGCGCAGCCCTGCGCGACGCCGTCGCTCGCGGCGCCTGAGGAGTGGCCGCCGGCGCGCTGAGGGGGGCGGGCGCCCTAGACGCCCCGCGCGTGATCTGTTACTCATCACGAGCCCCCTCCCCTCAGCGTCGCGGCGCGCCACACGGCCTAGCGGCGACGCGAGCCCCTCACGCCAGGAGTCCCCAAGATGAGCGACGCGCCCCCCCCCACGTCGGCACGCGAGGGCGCCGAGCGCCTCGTCCTCAGCGCCCTCGAGGGCCGAGTCCTCACCGTCACGCTGAATCGCCCTGAGCGCAAGAACGCGCTCACGCTCGCGATGTACGACGCCCTCACCGCCGCCCTCCGCGGCGCCGCCGAGGACCCCGCTGTGCGCGCGGTGGTGCTGCGCGGCGCGGGGGGCTGCTTCACGTCGGGCAACGACCTGCAGGACTTTATGCGCTCGCCCCCCAAGAGCCACGACACGCCCGTCTTCCACTTCCTCGCCGCCCTCCTCGAGTTCCCCAAGCCCCTCATCGCCGCCGTGGAGGGCCCCGCGGTGGGCATCGGCACCACGCTGCTGCTGCACTGCGACCTGGCGTTCGCCGCCGAGGGCGCGTCGTTCCAGCTCCCTTTCGGGCGGCTCGGGCTGGTGCCGGAGGGGGGCTCGAGCTACCTGCTGCCGCTCATGGTGGGGCACCGCCGCGCGGCGGAGCTGCTCCTCCTCGGCGAGCGCTTTGGCGCCGACGACGCCGCGCGCCTCGGCGTGATCAACGCCGCGTGGCCGGCGGAGGGCTTCGCGGCGCGCGTGGCGGAGCGCGCGGCGGCGGTGGCCGCCCTGCCGCCCGAGGCCACCCGCCTGAGCAAGCAGCTCCTCAAGGCCCCCTTCCGCGATGAGCTCGCCCGCGTGATGCGCGCCGAGGGCGAGGTCTTTATCGGTCGCCTCGGCTCCCCCGAGAACGCGGAGGCGTTTATGGCGTTCGCGCAGAAGCGCGCCCCCGATTTTAGCAGGTTCTGAGTCATGCGCCGCCCCGCCCCCGCCCCCGCCCCCGCCTTCGCCCTCGCCCTCACCCCCGCCTTCGCCCTCGCCCCCGCCCTCGCCCTCGCCCTCTGCGGCGCGCTCGCCCTGAGCGCCTGCGAGGACCCATCTCCAACGAGCGCGCCTGAGGGGGCGGGGGGGCGCGCGGGGGAGGAGGCGGGCGCGGGGGCGGGCTCAGGGGCGGGCGCGGGGGCGGGGGCGCCGCCGCCGCGCGGGGACTGCGACCCGCTCGCCCCGGAGGTCTGCGCGCTCCCCTGGCCCTCCGACTTCTACCTCCGCCGCCTCGATGACCCCGAGGCGCGCCCGCCGTTCGGGCGCCCGTACCTCGACTTTGGCGGCGCGCTCCCCAAGAGCGCCCGGGGCCTGACGCACCGCGCGGCGCCCTATGAGCGCCTCGACGGCTTCGGGCTCCTCGCCGCCGCCATCGTGCCGCTCCCTCACCTCGACGCGTCGGGGCTGCCCGACGAGGCGCGCATCGAGGACTCCCTCCGCCCCGAGAGTCCCGTGGCGCTGGTGGAGCTCACGCCGGCGGGGGCGCGGCGCGTGCCGTGCTGGGCGGAGCTCGACGCGCGCTCCACGGACCCCGCCGCGCGCCTGCTCTTTGTGCGCCCCGCGCAGTCGCTCAAGGAGGGGGCGCGCTACGCCTATGTGCTGCGCGGGCTCCGGGACGAGGCGGGGGCGCTCATCCCGCGCAGCCCCGCCTTTGAGGCGGTGGTGCGCGGCGCCCCCCGCGAGGAGCTGGCGGCGCTCGGGGTGCTCCCGGCGCGCGCGGCGGACCTCGGCGCCCTCCTCGACGCGCTCGAGGCGATGGAGGGGCCCGTCCCCCGCGAGGAGCTGACGCTGGCGTGGACCTTCTCCACCGCCTCGCAGCAGGCGCTCTCGGGGCCGCTCGTCCATATGCGCGACGAGGCGCTCGCCGCCCTCCCCCTCGAGGGGCCGCGCGTGACCATCGACGAGGTGGTGGAGCTGCCGAGCGACCCGCACATCGCCCTCGAGCTCCGCGGGAGCTTTGAGGTGCCCTCGTACCTCTACGGGGAGGGGGTGGAGGGCAGCGCGGCGCGCCTCGACGCGCGCGGGCTGCCCACGCTCAGCGGGGGGGTGTCGCGCGCCAAGCTGTGGGCGCGGGTGCCGCGGGTCGCCCTCCCCCCCGCGCAGGGCGGCGAGGGGCGCGCGGTGGGGGTGGTGGTGTATCTGCACGGCCTGCTCTACAGCGGCGCGGAGGTGCGCGCGGGCGACAAGGGGCCGGCGGCGGCGGAGGGCGGGTACATCTTCGTGGGCACCGATTTCGTGGGCATGAGCGAGGAGGAGCTGCCCTTCCTGCCGCTCGTGTTCCTCGACATGAGCAACTTCCGCGTGCTCGTCGAGCGGCAGCTGCAGGGCGTGCTCAACACGCTCGCCCTCGCCCGCCTCGCCAAACGCGGCCTCGGGGCGCTGCCGGCGCTCGTGGAGCGCGGCGTGCGCGTGGACCCCGCGCGCGTGGTGCTCGGCGGCATCAGCCAGGGCGGCATCTTTGGCGCCACGGCGCTGGCGCTCTCGCAGGACGTCACGCGCGGGCACCTCGGCGTGCCCGGGCAGGACTACTTTACGCTCCTCGGGCGCTCCAAGAACTTCACGGGGCTGTTCACGCTCCTGGCGGCGGGGTACCCGCGCGTGGTGGACCAGTGGGTGACGCTGGCGGCGGCGCAGACGCTGTGGAATCTCACCGACCCGAGCTCGTATTACCCCCACATCGCCGTCAACCCCCTCCCCAACACCCCCCTCCACGCGGCGCTGCTCGCCCCCGCGCAGGGGGACCCGCAGGTGGCGCCGGTGACGGCGGAGACGGCGGCGCGGGGGGGGCTGGGGTTCGCGGTGATGGAGCCGTACTCGCGTGACCGCGTGCCGCCCCTCGCGGCGCGCGCGGCGTACCCGCGCGCAGGCTCGGCGGTGGTGAGCTGGGATTTTGGGGTCCCCTGGGCGCCCCTCGGCGCCGCGCCGCCCGCCCCGGAGCGCGGCGACCCCCACGAGCTGCCCCGCGCCTACGCGCCCCACCGCGCGCAGATGCTCCACTTCTGGGAGACGGGGGAGGTGATCGACACCTGCGGCGGCGCGCCCTGCGGGCCGGGTGGCGCCCCTTGAGCGCCGAGGCGCGCGCGCCCTGCGCGCTCCTGAGCGCCTGCGGCTCGTGCCCGCTCCTGCCGCTCCCCTACGGCGAGCAGCTCGCGCGCAAGCAGGCGGACCTCGCCGCGCAGCTCGCCGCCGCCGGCCTCGACCCCGCGCGCCTGCTCGCGCCCCCCACGCCCTCCCCCGCCCCGCGCCACTACCGCCACACCGTCAAGCTGGTGGCGCGCGCCACGCCGGGCGGGCCTCGCCTCGGCCTCTACGCCCCGGGCTCCCACGAGGTGGTGGACACGGCGGGCTGCGTCGCGCAGTCGCCGCGACTCAACGCGCTGCTCGACGCGCTGCGCGCCCTCCTGCGCGCCCCGGGGGCGCCGCGCTGCTATGACGAGCGCACGCGCGAGGGGGGGCTGCGGTACGTGGTGGCGCGCGCCCTCGACCCGCTGCTCGGGGAGGAGGGGGCGCCGGGCGCGCTCACCCTCACGCTCATCACCGCCAGCGGCGACCACGAGGAGCTGCGCGTGCTCTCGGAGGCGCTGCGCGCGCGGGTGCCCGCGCTGCGCGGCGCCCTCGCCCACACCAACGCCACCCCCGGCAACGCCATCTTTGACGCCGCCGCCCCCACCGCGCCGCTCTGGGGCGACGGCGCGCTCACCGCCACGCTCCGCACGCCCCACGGCCCCCTCGCCCTCCGCGCCTCCGCCGACTCCTTCTCGCAGGTGAGCCCCGCCGCCGCCGCCCTCGCCTACGGCGCCGTGGTGGAGGCGCTCGCGCCCCGCCCCGGCGAGCGCGCCCTCGACCTGTACTGCGGCGTGGGCTCCATCGCGCTGTGGCTGGCGCGGGCGGGCTGTGAGGTGGTGGGGGTGGAGGAGTCGCCGTCGAGCGTGGCGGACGCGCGCCACAACGCGGCGCTCAACGGGCTCGAGGGGCGCGCGCGCTTTGAGCAGGGCCTCGCGGAGGTGGCGCTGCCGGCGCTGGCGCGCGCGTGGGGCGCGGGCGGGCCGGGCGGGCTGCGGGGGGGCGTGGCGTCGCTCAACCCCTCGCGGCGCGGCTGCCAGCCCGCGGCCCTCGAGGCGCTCTGCGCCCTCCGCCCCCGCGCCCTCGCCTACATGAGCTGTCACCCCAAGACGCTCATGCGCGACCTCGCCCGCCTCGCCGCCCTCGGCTACGCGCCCACCCGCGTGGGCCTCTTTGACCTGTTCCCGGGCACCCCGCACTACGAGGTGGTGTGCGCCCTCGCGCCGCGCGCGGGCGCGCCGAGGGCGGTGAGGGTCGCCCGCGGGTGAGGATATCTACTCATTTTGCGTGTGTTTAGTTGAATTTTGCTGGCGATTTCGGTTAAACAGGGCTCACGGGCAAGCGCTCCGCGCGTGCCTCCCTCGCCGCGCCTAGCTCCTCCTAGGCCTCTAGCCCCTCGCCCCTCGCCCCACAGGAGTCGCCCACCATGAGTCTAGCGCTCAGGACCACCTCAGCTTCATCAACAAGCGGCGCGAGCGGCGCGGGCGGCGCGGGGGGGGCGCAGCTGGGGCGCGCGGAGAGCGAGCGGGAGCGGGCGCGCGGGGGCGTGGAGGCGGCGCTGCGGGCGCCGGACCGCGCCCCGGAGGTCGCCGCGGGCGCCGTGCGCGCGGAGGAGCGCCGGCGGGAGCTCGAGACGCCGTTAGAGCTGCTGTCCGTGGAGGTCCTCGCGGACCTCAAGCGCGGGGCGGGGGAGCGGCGCGCGGTCCACGCCGTGAGCGAGCGCATGGTCGCCATCACGCTGCGCGCCCTGAGCGGCGAGGGGCTGCGCCCGCAGGTGACGCGCGTGAGCGCCACGGGCGTGGCCACGGAGCTCGACCTGCGCGGCGGCGACACCTTCACGCTCAACGGCGTGGAGGTGCCCAACTCCCGCCCCGCCCTCGACCGCCTCTCCTACGAGGCCCCCGCAGGCTCCGCCCTCGCCAAGGCCGCCGCCATCAACGAGGTGTCAGCGCAGACGGGCGTGCGCGCGGCGGCGCTCTCCACGCGCACCGACCTCCAGGCCCCCCTCAACGCCGAGCTCGGCGCCGAGATCTACGGCTCGAGCGGCCCCGTGGAGGCGGTCACCCTCGATGAGTCGGGGCGGTTGGTGGTGAACGGGGTGGTCATCTCGGGGATGAGCGCGCGGGCGCAGGACGCGGGGGGGGCGCTCCGCGCCGCCCTCAACGCCGAGACGCCGAGCACGGGCGTGGTGGCCTCCCTCTCGCCCAGCGGCGAGCTGGTCTTGGAGGCGCCCGACGGGCGCAACATCTCCGTGGCGTATGACGGCGCGCGCGCAGCGGAGGTGATGGCGCGGGTGGGGCTGCGCCCGAGCGGCGCGCACCCGTACGGGGGGCGCGTGGCGCTGGTGTCGTATCATGAGGTGGCGCTGCACCTCGGGCGTGACGTGAACTACTCGCTGGGGGACGTGGCGGGGGACATGGGGCTCGTGAGCGGGGCGTACTACTCGCGGTGAGGGGGCGCGCGTCAGCTGGTCCTCCACCCAGACTCGAGCTCCGACATCACCCCTCGCCCCCTGCGTTGACCAAGGAGACGACCGGCGCGCGGCCCGCGGCGTCCTCCTAGGGTGTGAGGGCGATCGCGCCCCCCCCCCCCCCCCCCCCGCTCACCCCTCCCCCTGCCCCACCAGCCGCGCATACGCCGCGCTCTCCCGTAGCAGCTCCTCATGCCGCCCCTGCGCCACCACCGCGCCGCGCTCGAGCATCACCACCCTGTCCGCCTTGGCGATCGTGGAGAGGCGGTGCGCGATCACGATCACCGTGCGCTCCGCGAACAGCTCCGCCGTCGCCTCGTCGATCCAGCGCTCCGTGAGGGCGTCCACGCTCGCCGTCGCCTCGTCGAGAATCACCACCGGCGCTGGGCGGGCGAAGGCGCGGGCGATGGTGATGAGCTGGCGCTGACCCACGGAGAGGCTGGCGCCGCCGCTGGCGCACTCCGACTCGTAGCCGGCGGCGAGCGACTCGATGAAGCCGCTCGCGCGCGCGCGCCGGGCCGCCTCGCGCACGCGCTCCGGGGCGGCGGCGAGGGCGGGGTCCCACAGGTGGATGTTCTCGGCGAGGGTGGCCTTGAACAGCTGCGGGTCCTGGTGCACCGCCACCAGCTGCCGCCGCGCCTCGCGCGGGTCGAGCTCGCGCAGGGGCACGTCGTTGAGGGTGATCTCGCCGTCGTAGCCGCCGTAGGCGCGCAGCAGCAGGCGCGCGGCGGTGCTCTTGCCGGAGCCCGTGGCGCCCACGAGCGCCACCACCTCGCCGGGGCGCACCTCGAAGGTGACGTCGCGCAGCGCCAGGGGCGCGTCGGGGGCGTAGCGGAAGCTCACGCCCTCAAAGCGGATGGTGGGCGCCCCCGCCCCCTCTAGGCGCCGCGCCCCCCCGGGCACCTCGTCGCGCGTCCCGAGGAGCTCGAGCAGCCGCTCCGCCGCCGCCGCCGCCCGCTGCAGCGAGGCGAGGCGCCCCGAGAACTCGCGGATGGGCACGTAGACGCGCCCGAGCGCGTCGATGAACGCCACGAGCACCCCCACGCTCACGGCGCCCCCCGCCCCCACCGGCGCGCCGGCGCGGTGGGCGGCGTAGGCGAGGGCGAGCCCCACCGAGAGCGACGAGAGCCCGTCCATGATGGCGTAGAGCCCCGCGTCCCACCAGTTGGCGCGGTGGTAGAGGCGCATGAACTCCCGCGAGCGCTCGTCGAACCGCCCCTCCACCTGCGCCTCCGCGCCGTAGCGGCGCACCTCGGCGGCGCCCTTGATGGACTCGGCGAAACGGCCGTTGAGGTCGCTCTGCACGTCTCGGAGGGCGCCGTAGAGCTCGCGCAGCTTGCGGCGGCAGAGGTTGACCACCCACACGAGCAGGGGCGACACGGAGAACGCCACGAGCGTGAGCGCCGCGTTCATCCACAGCATCACGCCGAGTGTGCTCGTGATCAGCAGCGCGTCCCCCACCAGCCGCACCAGCCCCTGCGACAGGCTCTCGGAGATCGCCTCCACGTCGGTGGTGGTGCGCGTCATCAGCGCGCCGGTGGTGCGCGCGTCGAAAAAGCGCTGCCCCTGCGCCATGATGTGCGTGAAGACGCCGCGCCGCAGGGCGGCCAGGGCGCGCAGTGCGGCGACCTGCAGGGCGTAGACGCCGAGGGCGCTGAGGAGGAAGTGCGCCACCACGGCGCCGGCGAAGGCGCCGGCGTACCACCACGCCCCCGCCGGGTCGTGGGCGCTGATGGGGCCGTCGATGGCGCGCTGCATGAGCACGGGCTTGAGCGCGTCGGCGGCCACGCCGAGGGGCGTGGCGAGCGCCACCGCCCACAGCCACGCGCGGTGGGGCGCGAGGAAGGGCCACAGGAGGCGCGCGCTGGCGGCGAGTCCCGCGCGGGCGGGCGAGGGCGAGGCGGGAGGGGCGGTCATGGGCGCTCCTCGGGCGGGGCGGAGGGGGGCGCGTTCGCGCCCGACTGCGCGCGCCACGCCTGCGCGTAGAGCCCCTCGCCGCGCGCGAGCTCCTGCGGGGTCCCCTGCGCCACGAGGGCCCCCTCGTCCAACACCAGCACGCGGTCGGCGCGCTCGAGGACGCTCATCCGGTGCGACACGATGAGGGTGGTGCAGCGCGGCTGGCGCGCGTAGAGGGCGCTGATGAGCCGCGCCTCAGTGTCGTGGTCCACGGCGCTGAGCACGTCGTCGAGCAGCAGCAGCTGATAGCCCTCACGGTAAAAGGCGCGCGCGAGGGCGGCCCGCTGGCGCTGCCCCCCCGACAGCGTCACGCCGCGCTCCCCCACCCGCGTCTCCACCCCCTGCGGGAACGACGACACCTCCCCGGCGAGGCAGGCGGCGTCGAGGGCGGCGGCGAGGCGCGCCTCGTCGGTGTGGGCGGCGAGCGTGATGTTCTCGCGCACGCTGAGGCTAAAGAGGAAGGCCTGCTGCTGCACATAGCACACGCGCCGCCAGTGCGCCTCGGGCGCCACCGCGCTCACGTCCACCCCGTCCACCCACACGGCGCCCGCCGGGGGCGCGTAGGTGCGGCTGAGGACGTCGAGCAGGGCGCTCTTGCCGCTGCCGGTGAGCCCAAAGACGCCCACCACCTCCCCGGGCGCCACGGTGAAGCTGACGCCGCGCAGGGCGGGGCGCTCGCCGGTGGGGTGCGTGAAGGTGAGGTCGCGCACCTCGAGGCGCGGCCCCTCGGGGGCGCATGGCGGCAGGAGGGCGGAGGCGCCGGCGGGGGTGTCGACGGGGGCGTCGAGCACCTCGTACATGCGCCCGAGGGAGATGTAGCCGCGCTGCAGCGCCCCCGTGAGCCAGCCGAGGCTCGTGACGCAGCCCACCAGCTGCCCCACGTACACCACGAGCGCCGTGAGCGCCCCGAGGGTGAGGTCGCCGCGCGCCACGCCCTGCCCCCCCGCCCCGATCAGCGCCACGAGGCACAGGCTGCCCATGACGCTCACCACGGGCAGCCCCCACACCGCCACGCGCTGCAGGCGCTCGTTGAGCGCCAAGAGCGCCTCGTTCTGCGCGTCAAAGCGCGCCGCGACCCCCCCCTCCGCCCCAAACGACTGCACCAGCCCCGCGGCGCCATAGACCTCGAGGAGCTGGTCGCTGAGGGCGCCCACCTGCGACAGGGAGGCGCGGGTGAGCTCAAACATCTGCAGCACCGCCCAGCGGAGGACGACGACGGCGGCGGCGAGGGGGAGGGCGCAGTAGAGGGTGAGGGCGACGTCGATGAGCAGCATCTGCCACACGGTGATGAGCAGCGTAGTGGTGACGTTGAGGAGCTGCAGCGAGCCGTAGCCGATGAGGCCGCGCACGGCGGCGGCGTCGTTGGTGCCGCGGTTGATCAGCTCGCCGGCGCTGAGCTGCGCCTCAAAGTAGCGGCGCGGGAGGCGCAGGAGGTGGGCGAAAAAGTCGCGCTTGAGGTCGTACTCCACCACGCGCCCGGGGTTAAAGATGAGCGTGCGGCTGAGGGTGCGGACGACCATGGTCCCCACGCCCACCCCGAGCAGCGCCGCCGCCCACCGCCACGCGCTCTGCTCGGCCTCGAGGGCCTCGACCCCCCACTGCACCAGCTTGGGCGCGAGGGCGCTGAGCAGGTTGGTGAGCAGCAAGAAGAGCGCGCCGAGGAGGTAGGTGCCGAGGTGCTTGTGGGCGTACTCGCGCCAGAAGCGGACGAGGAGCCGCGCGCTCACTCGGCGCTCGACTCCACGCGGCGCGTGGCGCGCCCCGCCGCCTGGTCCTCCACGGCGATCACCACGGCGGCGCCGGCGGCGTCGTCCCCGCAGAGCACCTTGCCGTCCCCCGCCGAGGCGTCTCGGCGCCAGGTGTAGCGGGCGCGGCAGCTCTCGCGCTTGCACGCAAAGCGCGTGTCCTCATCGCCGCGCTCCTTGGCCTCCTTCACCTCCTCAGGGGTGGGCGCCGCGATCAGCTCCGCCGTCACGGGCAGCCCCAGCGCCACGAGCTCCACGGAGGGCTGGCGAAGCGTCTCGGCGCCGTCGAGGTCCTCGACGATAAAGCTGAGGGCGCTGAGGGTGTAGACGCCCTGCTCGCGCGCGCAGGTGAGGGCGAGCTCCTCTTCGAGGATGACGGGGAGGTTGTTGGCGGGGGGCGGGGGCTCCTCGCAGGCGCTGAGGGCGCTGAGGGCGCTGAGGGCGCTGAGGGCGCTGAGGGCGCTGAGGGCTGCGCGCGCCGAGCGGGAGAGGGGCGAGCGGATGTGGGCGGGGGTGAGCATAGAGGACCTCGTGGCGGGGCGGTCTGCGGCGGCGCGAGGGAGCGCGCTCGCGGGACGCGCGCTATCATAGAGCATGACTCCCCGAGTCGAAAGCTGAAGGAGCGCAAAGATGACCGCCCCCCCGCCCCCGCTCATCCTCACCATCGACGACGAGCCCGCCATCACCGACAGCCTCTCCTACGCCCTCACCGCCAGCGGCTACCGCGCCCTCGCCGCCCCCACCCTCGCGGCGGCGAGCGCCCTGCTCGAGGAGCGCGGCGCGGAGGTCAGCCTCGTCGTGCTCGACCTCGCCCTCCCCGACGGCCACGGATTTGACTGGCTCCGCAGGCTGCGCGCGCGCTCGCAGGTGCCCGTCCTGATCCTGTCGAGCCACGACGACGAGGTGGAGCACATCGTGGGGCTCGAGCTCGGCGCCGACGACTACATCAACAAGCCCTTCTCGCCCCGCGAGGTGGTGGCGCGCGTGCGCGCCGTCCTGCGCCGCGCCGCCCCCCCCGAGCCCGCCGCCCCCGCCCCCGCCCCCGCCCCCGCCT
>VGTA01000040.1 GCA_016874875.1 Deltaproteobacteria bacterium
GGGGGGGGGGGCTCGTGGGGGTGAGAGCGGCGCGCGCCTCACACGCCGCGCCGCTCAGGTGATTCATCATAAACCGCTCATTCACCAAAAAACTCTGTGGGGGCTGTCCGTGAGGAGAGCGAGGGGCCGTTTGAATGTTGGATCTCCACTCAACCACATCAAGGAGCCTCTGATGTTTACAGCAGATCAAGCCACCCAGCTCGTCCAAGACCTCGTGCGCATCGGCATCAACGGCGTCGGCCCGCTCTCATCGGCCAAGGACCTCGCGGAGGAGTACAAGCACGGCTACGAGAGCGTCGATGACGCCATCAACGCCCTCATCCGCTGGGAGGCCTCCAAGAGCTTTGGCTATGGCTTTGTCACCGGCCTCGGCGGGCTCGTGACGCTCCCTGTGACCCTCCCCGCCAATCTGTTCGCCACCTGGGCGGTGCAGGTGCGCCTCGTGGGCGCCATCGCGGAGCTCAAGGGTCACGACTCGAGCTGCTCGCGCGTGCAGACGATGGTCATCTTGATCCTGGTGGGTGATCCGATCAAGGAGCTCGCGCGGCACATGATGATGGATGTGGGCAAGAAGCTCACCCAGCAGCTCATCAAGCAGATCCCCGCCGCCGCGCTCCGCGAGATCAACAAGCAGGTGGGCTTCCGCCTGCTCACCAAGGCTGGCTCCACGGGGGTCGTGAACTTGACCAAGGCGGTGCCCTTGATCGGCGGGCTGGTCGGCGGCGGGGTGGACGCCTATGCCACTAACGCGGTGGGTGACCTCGCGCACGAGCGGCTCTAAGCGCCGCTCTTGACGCTGCTCTAGGCGCCGCCTCTGGCTCACAGGCCTGCTAGGCGCCGGGCGGGCTTTGGTCGCGCGTCAAAGATTCTTCTTAAAAGGAGTGTCTCGGTGTCCAAGGACGCCCTCTCCCGCTCGCCCTCACGGCGGGCGGCGGCGTCATGGAGGACACGCTGATGCCAAGACCCGCCCCGACGCCCCACAACAAGGGCGCCTCGCCTGTGCCTCTCCCCCCTCGCGCGGAGCTCACGCGCCTGCTCACCGTGCAGGCTGGCCCTCTCACCCTCTCCCTCGCCCTCGGCCTGCCGCCCCACGTCAGCGATGAGGGCGCGGCGCTCCTCAGCCTCAGCCCGCTCTCCTCGTCGCTCTTCGACCTCAGCGCGGGGGCGCCGCTCGCCGGCGAGGGGCTGCGCGAGCACCTCGCCATCCTCAACGCCCTCGGCCTCCCGCACGAGCGCCTCACCGCCTCTCTTCAGCTCGCGCCTGACGTGCAGCTCTTCGCCCTCGAGGCGCGCTGCGAGGGGAGCGACGTCATGGTCGCGTTGACCCTCGCCGCGCCGGATGAGCTCGTCGCCCTCGCGCACCTTGAGCGCCTTGAGCTCTGTGAGGCCTGCGTGGGCGCCGAGGTGTTTTTCTCGTACGCGCGCCACGCGCGCCTCTCGTCGCCTGAGCACATCTCTGCGTTCGTGAGCGCGCTGCGCGCCGCGCCGCTCTCAGAGCAGCTCGCGCCTGAGCGCTCGGTGCAGCTCGCGCGGCACGAGTATGTGGCGCACGCCAGCGCGCTGGACGAGGCGATCGAGCGCAACCCCACCTCCTTTAAGATCCTTCACCGCTTACGCTCTCAGGGCGATCATCCTGAGATGCACGCGATCTTGCTCCTCAACCTCCTCTGCGTGGGGATCATCAGGGAGCAAAGAGAGGGGGCGTGCGCGGATCATGACCTGGGGCCTCACCTCCTCCAGCTCACGCCCCATGATCGTCTTTTTATTAGAATTCAGCGCCTCCGCCTCCTCTATCTCTTGACGATCTACTCAGATCTGCGCGACGTCGATTTTCTGTCGCCCGCCGCCTTGAGCGCGGGTCCGCAGGCCGCTGAGCCGAGGAGCTGGGAGCTGCTGCTCGCCTGCGCCGGCCTCTCCGTGGAGGAGCTCTTTGCGCTCGACCTGGCTGAGCACTCTGTCTTCCAGCGCGCTCTCGTCACCCTGCTCGGCCAGCACCTCGCGGGGTTCGGGCTGTCCCCGCTCGGGCACCGCGCGCGCCTCGGGGCGCTCGATGACGCTGAGCTGAGCGAGGCCTGGGCGGTGGCGCAGGAGGGGGCGAGCCCTGACATGGGCTCGGCGGCGATATGGCGCGCGGTCGCCAACGTCGCCGCGCTGACCCTCTGGCGTGACCGAGGCGCGTGGTCTCTCTCCACATGGACGAAGTTCACGATGCCGATCTTGGAGTCCCTCTCGACTCCTCAGGAGGACGAGGCGGGCGATGAAGTGGGCTCTTGGCTAGAGCTGCGGCCCAGGCGCAGCAGCCTGAGTCATCAGAGGCTGATGACGGAGGTCTGCGCGCGGCAGGGGCTCCCCGCTCCTGGGCGGGGCGACGGCGCTCGCTCCTCACGACTCACCATCGCCGCCGCTGAGAACATCCGGGCGCTGCTGAACGCCTACACCCTGCTGCTCGTCGAGCGCCCCGCCATGGCCCCAATGGACCGCGAGGGGTTCACCATTTGGCTCTCAGCGCGACAGCGTCGAGAGGCGTATCGGAGCCGCGACGCCGCTCAGAGCGCCTTCGGGCGCCGCCTCGCTCGCCTCCTCGGGGCGCGCGCGAAGCAGGCGCGCGCCTTTGACATCTCGCCCATCGCCGCCCCTTGGATGAGCGCCCTCCTCTCGAGCGTGACCCCCACGGCGCTGCAGCGCGCCCTCGTGGCGCTCTGTCACCTGAGCCTCAACCTCCGTGACCAGCGCTCCCTCTGCGCCTCCTACACGCTCCTTCAGCTCATCACGCGCCAGAGCGCCGAGGCGGGCGGCGTGGAGGAGGTGCTCGCGGTCCACGACGAGGGGGCGACGGAGGGGGTGAGGGGGGTGGTGGAGGCCTGGCTGCGCCCTGAGCGCCTTCATCAGCTCGTCGCCCTCATCAACGAGCGCGTCGGCGCCCCCAGCGATGAGCCGCGCTTCCTCTTTGAGCGGCCCGTCCGCCTCACCGGTGACGACGTTGAGCTCCCTGAGCTCATCGCGTGGCTCTGCGCGCTGCGCGATGAGGTGACGCCTGCGGCGCAGCGCCTCTTGCGCCTCGCGCTCTCGTTCTCGCTGCGCGGCTCTGCCTAGGGCGCCCCTTCATGTTCCCCGTCACGCCCCCCCCTCACTCTCGCCCTCACGCTTCCCCTCACGCTCCCCCTCACGCTTTAGGATCAGCGCTCGTGACCCAACCCCAACACAGCACATCAGGCCACACCCAAGCGCCACGCCCCTCCGCCATCAGCAAGCTCTACTCAGGTGAGGGCTCCTCACCCAAGGACCACGCCCTCGCCTCCTCCTTCTTCTCCGAGCAGGACGCGATCTCGCGCGTCTGCGACCTCCGCGCGGCGCTCGAGCGCGCGCTCTCCGCGGAGGGGCGCCACGCGCAGCAGAACATCATGATCTGGGGCCCCCCCGGGGTGGGCAAGACTCAGCTGATCAAGGAGCTGTGCGACGCATACGGCGCGCGCTGCGTGACGCTGATGCTCAATATGCTCGAGCCCACAGACCTCAAGGGGCTCCCGGTCCCCAACCGCGACACGGGGCGCGTTGACTACCTGCTGATGTCGGAGCTCCCTCCGAGCGACAGCCAAGACCTGTGGGTGCTCTTTTTCGATGAGCTCAACACCGCCACGACTGAGACGCTCAACGCCGCCATGCGCCTTATCCTCGAGCGCCGCGTGGACAGCTACCGCCTCCCCCCGCGCACGGTGATCGTCGCCGCGGGCAACCGCCAGACCGACCGCGCCCTCGTGGAGACCCTGCCGTCGCCCTTGAGCAACCGCTTCCTGCACCTGAACTACCTCCCCTTGATCTCGGAGTGGTGCGCGTGGGCGCGCGGCGTGGGGGTGCTGGAGCTCATTATTGATTTTATTGAGCGCAACGGAGAGCTGCTCATCAAGACGTCGAGCGTTGAGCGCGGCTGGCCCTCGCCGCGCGCTTGGGTGCGCCTCAGCGACCAGCTGAGGCTCGCGGGGATGGGCGCCCTCAGCGACCGCCGTCAGCTGCTGCTCATCGCGCAGGGGTGCGTGGGCGTGGAGGCGAGCGCGCTCCTTGTGGACTTCGCCGTCAACTACACGCAGCGCGTGGACCCGCGCGGCTTTCTGCTCGACCCGCACGTCCCCCTCCTCATCACCGACGAGCGCCCCGATCTGCGGATGACCTTCTTGCGCGAGGTCGCCCTCTACGTCACCGAGCGGCTGAACACGCCCTCTCCTCACGGAGAGGAGCTGCTCGACGGTCTCCTTGAGCGCCTGCTCACCCTCCCGGAGACGGAGGGGCGCCTGCTGATCGGGCTCTTGGCGGCGGACCTCTCTGGCGAGGCGCACGCCGCCCTCACGGGGCACGAGCGCTTCCCCGCCCTCCTGGAGCGCTACGGGCTGCTGGGCCTCAAGGAGCTCTCCGTGGGCGCGCCCCTCGAGTTCTTGTCGGTGAAGAGCGGGCTCAGCCCCGCGGCGCGCGACCTGCTGCGCTCCTGCCTCAAGGAGGCGATGTGATCCCTCGCTTTCAGCGCCCCTCGCCCGAGCTCATTGAGCGCCTCAAGGCGATGTCGGCGCCACGGGCGCTCCTGCTGCTTGAGCTGATGACGCTGCGCGCCTTTGCGCGCGCGCGGCGCGACGCGCTGTGCCTGCTGCCGCACCTCGCTGAGGTGAGCGGCGTGATGCGCATCTCGGTCAACCCCAGCGCGCTGCTGAGCGACCTCGCGAGTCTCGTGGAGCGGCAGGCGCCCCCCACCACCGCAGAGGAGCTCGTGGCGAATCACCTCGCGCGCGGCGCTGAGGACGACCCGCGCTCGTGGACGCTCCCGCACGTCGATGAGCTCGTGCGCGCCCTGTCGCGCCTGGTGCCAGACGCCTTCAGCCGAGGGCGCCACGCTAGGTACACCACATCGCCGCTCAGCAGCAGGGTGGGGACGCTCGAGGTCTCCCCTCACGTCTTCCTCAACCTGAGCGACGAGGAGCGCCTCTACCTCTACGCCCACGAGGCGCTGCACCTCTATCTGCGGCACCCGTGGCGCGGGGAGGAGCTCGAGGAGGATGTCTGGCAGCTGGCCGCGGACCACGAGGTCAACGTCACCTTGAGCGCCATAAGCGCCATCACGATGCCGCCCGGCGCCTTGATCTTTCATAAGCTGAGAGGGCGCTCCGCGGAGGTCGTCTACCTCCACCTGCTCAAAAAGGGGCGCCGACGCCGTCCGCGCTCCAACGGCTGGGGGGCGCCGCGAGAATCGCGCGTGGAGGAGGGGAGGGTCACGCCGACGCACGACTGGTCCCCTGACGACCTCACGCGCCTTGAGGAGCTCAATCCCAACGTCCTCGATTGGCACGGCGACCCGGGCGGCGAGAGCGCGCGAATCGAGGAGCTGCTCAAGCAGATTCAGCAGCTCCTGATCAACGAGCCGGGGGTGACCCCCAAGCCCAAGGAGGCGCCCAGCAAGCCGCCGTCGAGCGATCCGGGCGCGAGCGAGCTCGAGCGTCAGCTCTGCCACCTGCGCGACCAGGCGATCGCCCGCGGCGTGATTCCGTGGCGCGCGCTCCTCGCGCGCTTCAACCACGCTCGCGCTCACGCCTACAGCCCCTCCCGCCACCGCCGCCGCCTGATCCACCGCGACCTCTACCTGCCCTCTTACCGCGGTGACGCGATTCGCCTCGCGGTGGCCCTCGACACGTCCGGGAGCACGCTGGGGCTGCTGCCCACCTTCCTCAAGGAGCTCGAGGAGGTCCTGCGCGCCTGCCCACGTTTCGACCTCACGCTCATCCAGTGCGCCGCGGCCGTTCACAAGACAGACCGCTTCACGCACCGCCAGCGCGCTCAGATCGGCGCGACGGAGGTGGTGGGCGGCGGCGGCACGCGCTTTGGGCCTGTGTTCGAGCACTTGGCGCGCGACGGGGAGCGCGCCCCAGACCTGCTGCTCTACTTCACCGACGGCGTAGGGCCGAGGGTGGAGGCGGCGCCCTCTTACCCTGTGCTGTGGGTCTTGTGTGGCGAGCACGAGCGGCCGGCGAGCTTTGGGGTTGAGCTGCGACTCAGCCAAGAGGACGCGCGCGTCCAGGGGGCTAGCTAGGGCGCTTGAGCGCTTGAGCGCTTGAGCGCTTGAGCGCTCACGCTCACTCAAGGGCCCCGCTACTAAGCGGCGAGGTGCGCCAAGAGCTGACACCACAGGGGCTCCACGCCCCAGCCCTCCGTGGCCGAGACGCGCACAACAGACCCTGGCGTGCAGCCGAACAGGGCGCTGACGGCCTCCACCTTGCGCGTGACGTTCACATCCTGCGCCGGCGTCAGCCCCCCGCCGCGGCGCGAGAGGGGCTCCACCTTGTCGCAGGCGTTCAGCGCCCACACCACTCGCAGGCCCGTGGGGCGGATCACGCGCTCCCACAAGAACAGGTCGCGCTCGTGGTCACGCTTGTCGGCGCGGAGGACAAAGAGCACCACCCCCGCGTTCGCGAGGGCGCCTCTGTAGAGGGTGAGCGTCTTGGCGTCCTCCGCGTCGCTCTCGCCGATCCCGGGGAGGTCGAGGAGGGAGAGCGCGCGGTTGACGCGCCCCTTCGAGAGCATGAGGCTCGCGCTCTGCGCCGTCCGCGTGCAGGCGCGCACCGCGTCGGACTCAAAGGCGGGGGCGCCGGTGAGGGCGTTCAGCAGCGAGGACTTCCCGTAGCCGGTCTGCCCCACCACCACCGCCGACAGCATGTCCACCTCGCGCGCCCCGTCAGCGCGCTCGCTGAGGTAGGTGAAGCGATGCCAGGGGCCGTAGGCGCTCGTGTTGCGCGCCACCTGGGCGAGGAGAGGGCGGCGGAGGCTCTCTTGCGGCGAGAGCTCGTAGGGGATCTGGATCGTGAACTGGCTCAAGGGCTTGACCTCTGGGTGAGGGGCGTGAGATTCGCTCGTGAGTGGGTGTGTCAACGCGTTGAGGGCGAGCGCGATGGGAGGAGAGGGCGGTCAGGGGCGCGTTGCGCAGCTCAGAAGAAGCTCTTCCAGACGCTCTTGATGACCTTCCAAGCGCCCGCGAGCACAGGGATCGACGAGACCACCGCGCTCACGACGCTCCCGAGGACGCCCCACCAGGCCTTCTTCTCGATGTCGCGCACCGCGTCGTCCTTGTGCTCGTCGTTGAGGGTGCGCGCGAGGGTCACCTTCACGCGGTCATCGCGGAGTCGAGACACCATCTCATACATCAGCACGCCCAGGCGGTAGCCCTCCACCGCGCTCACCGGCACCACCAGCGAGGGGGGCACGCTGAAGCACTGCGACACGTAGGTGCGCTTCTGCTCGATGTTGTCCTGCTGACGGGCCCCCGGCGCGCAGCGCGCCTCGTCCCACTCGCGGAAGGGCTCGATCTTATCGACCTGGTTGAGCACAAACAGGATCGGCAGCGACTGCGCCATGGCGGGCTGCACCATGCGCGTGAAGAAATCGAGGTCCGCCGAGAAGGCGCGGTCGTCCCCCTTCAGCACCCACAAGATCATGTCCACGCCGCCCCCGCCGTCGCGGCCCTCGAGGAGGTCACGATAGAGGGTCGCGTACTCCACGTCGCGCTGGGAGCTCTCGGCCACCCCGGGGCAGTCGAGCAGCTCGAGGCTGCCGCGCGCTGTGCGGATCTGGTGGGTCTGCACGGCGCGCGTGCAGGCCTCCACGTCGCTCACCGCTGAGATGCGCTGCCCAAAGAGGGCGTTCATGAGCGACGACTTGCCGGCGCCGGTCTTGCCAAAGATCGCCACGCGGGGCGTGTAGCTGAGCTGCGCGCTGAGCTTGCGCTCGATCTCGGCACGGTGGGACGCGGTGAGCGCGCCGCCGCTGTGCCGCGCGAGGAGGTCGAGGATGGACTGGAGGTCAAACGAGGTCGTCGGTGCGCTCATGCGTCACTCCGTTGAGCAGGGGTCGTTCGCCGCTGAGATAGACGGCGCCCCTTAACGCGCCCTCGGGGCGCCTGCGGACAGCGCCCGAGAGAAAAATGACGTCACCCCGCGCCTCCGCGCCGTCACCCAGAAGATGGGATAGCGGCGGTCCTCCTTGCTCACCTCGCAGGCGGTGGTGAACGACACGTCCACAAAGCCCGCAGCCTCCACGTGCGCGCGGGGCGCCTCGCGGTCAAAGGATTGTTACGCCCATCTTCATGCGGACTCTGGCCGATGTTTCAGGTCCGCGAGTGTTCGGGAGGGGTGTGTTTCCTGTTCACCAGCGAGACGAACGAGAGCTGAGGCGCCAGGAGTCACGTTCGACACCCTCGAGAGGCGCGACCCGTCAGGGCATGGTCCGACCGACCTCGCCGCTGGTCAGCGTGTCCCAGAAGTCGCAGTCGTCCGTCCGCACCCCGTCCGCGGCGTGAATGTCGCCGCCCTCGAGCACCAGATGGGGGTCGGTCGCGGGGGCGTAGAGCGGCCAGCTCGGACCGCCCGGGACCACCGGCACGCCGTCGCGGGCAAGTCCGCCCCAGGCGCCGCCCATGAACGCCGCTAGCGCGCTCTCGTCGGCGCTCGGGCGATAGCCACCGATCATCAGCCGCTGGAACACGAAGAGCAGCTCGATGCCGTGCTGCGCGTACGGATTCCGCCGGCCGAGGTTGTCGAGCTTATGCGTGTAGAAGTAGCGCCAGCGCGGGATGTCGGGCGCCTGCGCGCTCAGCGCGCGCAGGACCGTGCGCGATGGACATACGAACTTCGCGTCCGTGGTCACGCGCATCAGCGCCTCCCATGGACTCGAGAAGCGGTCGACGGGGTACTGGCGCAGGACCGCGTCGGTCAGCGGCCCGACGAGTCCGCGCACGGTGTTCTCGTACACCGCCTCGGTCACGGCGGCGACGGGCGGGATGGTTGCCGCCGTTTCGTCCGCGTTCGCGCCCACGACCGTGGGGACCTTCTGCCCGCGCCCGGCCAAGAACGCGGCGATCGGGGCCTCCGGCAACACGTCGCCGTCGATGTGAGGCTGAAACGTCGTGCCGTTGACGCCTGAGAGGACGATTTGCGGCGGGTGGGCCCGCAGGAGAGCGTCGCCGGGTGCCTGCTTCAAGCAAGCCAACGCCCCTGCGGTGGCGTCGGTGCATCCGAGGGCGGCGATCGTCACGGCGGTCGTCTCGCGGACTTGGGCCTTCTCATATCCCGGACAGCCGCCGCTCTGTATCAGCGCGGCGCTGAAGAGACCTGCAGCGTAGGGAGAGGCCAGGAGCATGCAGACGTTCACTCCCCCAGCGGACTCGCCGAAGATCATGACCCGCGCGGGGTCGAGGCCGAAGGCGTCGGCGTTGGTCCGCACCCACGTCAGCGCGGTGATCTGGTCGAGCAGCCCGAAGTTGCCCTCCCGGCCGCCGTTCTCCGCCAGAGCCATGTCCGGGTGGGCCGCCCAGCCAAAGGGGCCGAGGCGATAGGCCGTCGTGACCACGACCGCGTCCGTCAGGTCTGCGAGGGCGGCACCATCGTAGGTGAGTGCCCCGGGGAGCGCCTCCTCGCTCGTCGAGCCGATGGCGTTACCGCCGCCGTGAATGAAAAAGAGGACGGGCCGTGGACGCCCGTCGCCGCTCGGGCGGCTCGGTCGCCAGATGTTGAGGTAGAGGCAGTCCTCGTCGCCTTCGACGGTACAGTCGGCGCTTTGCCCCGTGGCGCAGGCCCGGCTGACCTGAAGGCAGGCCGGGGCGTAGTCGAGGGCCGGCAGGGGCTCGGTGCGGCAGGCGGGCGCGGCGGGTGGCCGGAAGCGCAGCTCGCCGACCGGCGGGGCTGCGAAGGGGATGCCAAGGAACCGGGTGATGCCGCTGGCTTCGGTGCCGACGACGATACCCTCCGTGGTCGTCACGCGCAGGGGATCTTGCGGATCGGGTCCGGCGCCGGGAATGGATTCACAGGACTCGCCGCCGGACCCGCCGGACCCGCCGGACCCGCCGGACCCGCCGGACCCGCCGGACCCGCCGGACCCGCCGGACCCGCCCGTTCCGACGTCGACGGAACCCGCCGATCCGCCCGCGTCGGCAGGGCCGTTGTCGGCGCCACCGGCGGCCGCCGGGCTTTCGGTCGAGCCGCAGGCGCCGAGCGCCGTGATCGCCAGCAAAAGCACCACTGCTTGAGCGATAGATACAGAGCGATTCATCCCTAATGTCCTTTCGTCTTGTTGCGCCGAGGTGGCCCGCCCAACCGGCAGTTCGAGGCGGTCGTCACCGTCGACGCCACTCATGCGCGCCGATGTCGTAGCCGACGCCCTGTGGGAGTTCGGTGCCGAAGAAGTCGGTGCCACCCGGATCGGCCACGAACGAAAGGGGGTCGAGCGCGGCGTCGATTGCCGGTGAGCCAGCCATCAAGAGGTAGGCGTCCAGGGCGCCCAACATGCTCACGTCGTCGAGCGTGCCGCCGTTACCGGGGTCCTGGAGCAGGGGATCAGCGAACATACCGACGGGAGCGCCCTCGCGCATCTCCTGCCCCATCGCCCCCTGCCAGGCCTCGAGCGAGGAGTACCCCTGGAAGTCCGGAGTGTCCCCGCTGGCCCAATAGAGGTTGCCCTGCGCGACCACCACGCCGGCGGGGGCGGTGCCGGACCAGTCCCACACGAGCATCTGCCCTTCGGCCGCGACGAAGATGTTGTTGAACAGGTAGTTGCGTGATGCGTTCGGCGCACTGGTGAGGTTGAGGACGGGGCCGACAGCGCTGTAGACCGTGTTGCCGTACACCCAGGAGTCCTCCAACCCGAGGTCGGACTCCTCGGAGTAGTAGGTGATGGCGCCCAGGCGGCCGCCCCACCCATCGTTCTCGCTGATGTTGTAGCGGAGGACGTTGTTGTTCCACGGCTCGGCCCCCTGCTGGGAGAGCAGGTACCCGGCACCGAAGTTGTCATGCGAGTAGCAGTACTGGATCACCGAGTAGGTGGTCCCGATATCGAGGTCGAAGCCATCGCCGTCCTGGTACATCGCCAAGTTGGCATAGGACTCGCTGAACTGGATGGTGATCCTCGAGGAGTTGTACGCCCAGAGCCCGACCGGACCGGCGCTGTTGGTGCCGTTGCCGCCGTTGTGGTGCGCGACGCAGCCGTCGATGAGCCCGTTGGTCACCGAGCCGAACACGAAGCCGTCGCCGGACGGGCGCGCCACGGAGGGATCGCCAGGGTTGTAGGCGAACTCGCTGCAGCGCACGACCACGTCCTGATGGGAAGCGGTGCCGGCCCCATAGAAGCTACCGCCGCCCTGGAGGTTCTCGTGGAGGTGGAGCTGCTCGAGGAGCACGTCGTCGAAGCCGTCGCCGTCGTCCTCCCAACTCCAGACCACCACCCCCTCGTTGAAGCCCGAGACGTCGAGGTTCCGGAAGGTGATTCCCGAGTACCGCCCGTCGTCGCTCATGGCCGCTAACCCCTGCATCTTCGTCCGGTTCATCCCCGGGCCGACTACGACGAGGTTCTCCACCGTGACGTGTCCCGCGTTGTAGATGAAGAATGCGTACTCATCGGGCCCCACCTCGACGGTGGCGCGATTGGTCGACGAGGAGCTGAACACCACCGGCGCGCCCTCGCGCCCGACATCGCCCCAACCCGGTCCGATGTAGATCGACTCCTCGAACGTGGCCCCCGGCTCGAGCCAGATCACGTCGCCCGCGACCGCGAGCGCCTGGGCCGCCGCGATCGTCTTGAGCGGCTGGGCTTCACTCAACCCGTTGTTCTGGTCGTTCCCCGACGGGCTCACGTACAGGACGAGTCCTCCCGCTGCGGGTGCCGTCTCGGTGGCTTCGCACTGGAAGGCCCCGAACTCGGTGTCGGTGTCGGTGTCGGTGTCGGTGTCGGTGTCGGTGTCGGTGTCGGTGTCGGTGTCGGTGTCGGCGTCGGAGTCGGTG
>VGTA01000041.1 GCA_016874875.1 Deltaproteobacteria bacterium
AGGGCGGGGCGGTGGGGCCCTACCTCGTGCGCGTGTCCACCCTTGAGCTGTTTTCGCCGGGCGGGGGCGGGGCGGGGGGCGCGGGGGGGCTGTGTGAGGTGGACGCGGACTGCGCGTGCGCCGACCTGGTGTGCGTTGGCGGGGCGTGCGCCGCCGCCCGCGCTGAGCGTGAGCCCAACGACACCCCCGCCGCCGCCACGGCGCTCCCCCTCGGCGCGCGCCTCTCGGGCGCCCTCTCGGCGGTGGGCGACGTTGACGCTTATCGCCTCGAGGTGAGCGGCGCGCAGGTGGGCGCGCGCCTCGACCTGCGCGTGGACCTCCCCTGCTCGGGCGCGGAGCTCGCCGCGAGTCTCCGCCTGCTGAGTCCGGCGGGCGCGCTCCTGCGCGTGGGCGCGCCCGCCGCTGACGCCGTGGCGATGATTGAGGGCTGGGCCCCCTCGGCGCCTGGCGCCTACACGCTCTTGGTCGAGGGGCTCATCGCGGCGCGGGGCGACTATGTGGTCTCGGCGGCGCCCTCGGCGGGCGAGGCGTGGCGGCCGCTGGGGGCGCGCGCCTGCGCGGGGGACGCCGACTGCGGCTGCGACCTCCTCCGCTGCGACGCCCCGCTGGGGCAGCAGGGGGCGTGCGTGTCGCGCGTGGGCGCGGAGGTGGAGCCCAACGACGAGCCGCTGGCCGCGCGGGCGCTGCGGGTGAGCGCGCTTGGGGTGGCGGAGCTGCTCGGGGAGCTCTCGGCGGGCGCGGACGTGGACGTGTTTGCGCTGAGCGTGGCGGAGGGCGATGAGTGGTCGTATCGGGCGGTGGCCCTCCTCAACCCCTGCGCGCAGCCCACGGCGCCGCGCCTCGCGCTCCGCGTCTTTGACCCCAGCGGCGCGCTCGTCGCGCAGGCGGAGGGGGCGGCGGGCTCCCCCGCGCTCGCCCTCCCGCGCTGGCTCCCCGCGCGCCCCGGCGTCCATCGCCTCGAGGTGCGCCTCGCCCCCGGCGACGCCGCCCCCCTGCCCGCCTCCTATCCCGCCTCCTATCTGCTGCGCGTGGCGCCTGAGGAGTCGTGCGCGCCGCCCTCGGCGCCCGAGGGGGCGGGGGGGGGCTGCGGCTGCGCGGAGCGCGTGTGCGTGGCGGCGGCGGGGGCGCCGGCGGGGGGGGTGTGCGCGCGCGCGCCCTCGCTGTCGCAGGAGCTCGAGCCCAACGACCTCGCGAGCTACGCGGTGAGTCTCTCGGCGGCGGGCGTCGCCTTCCTCGGCGCGGAGCGCTACGCGCGCCTCGGCGGGCAGGGGGACGTGGACCACTTCTCGTTCAGCTTCACCGACGCGCAGCGCGGCGCCCTCTTCCGCGCGTCGGCGGCGCCCTTCTGCGGCGGGGCGGCGCTCCCCGTGTCGCTCGCGCTCTGGCGGGCGGGGGCGCCGGCGGAGGCGCTCGACCCTCACCTCTTCCGCGCGGTGGACGGCGGCGCCCTCACCCTGCGCGCCGCCCTCGGCGCCCCCCCTGAGGGGGAGGGGCCGCGCCCCTCGGCGGGGGAGTACGTGCTGCGCGTTGACCCCGTGGCGTGCGCGGCGGACGACGACTGCCTCTGCGCGGAGGCGTCGTGCGCGGGGGGCGCGTGCCTCCTCACGCACCCAGAGGTGGAGCCCAACGACTCGGCGGCGCAGGCGCGCCTCCTGCCGGTCGCGGCGGGCGGCGCGCCCGTCACGCGCTCCGGGGCGCTCTCCGCGCCCCTCCCCGGCGCCCTCGCCCTCGACAGCGACCACTACGCCCTCCTGCTGCGGGCGGAGGACGTCGCCGCCGGGGCGCTCGAGGTGCTCGCGGAGGTGGGCGCCTCCTGCGGCGCCCCCCCGCCCCCCCGCGCCGTCACCGTCTACCACGCGCCCGACCCGGCGCGCCCCGACCTCAACCGCGTGCTCGCGTCGGAGCGCGCCGCCGCGGGGCGGCCCCTGCGCCTCACGGCGCGCGCGGAGGAGCCGGGGCTCTATGTGGTGCGCGTCGCCCCCGCCGACGCCCTGAGCGCCCCGGGCCCCTACGCGCTCACGCTGTCCCTGCGCGCCGCCCCTTGAGCCCCTTGAGCCCCTTGAGCCCCTTGAGCCAGAGAGCCACCGAATGAGCCCCTTCCCCATCGGGCGCCTCGCCCCCCGCCCCCGCCTGACGCGCGCCGCGCGCCGCCCTGCCGGCGCCCTCGCCGCGGGCGCCCTCGCCGCCGCGCTCTCGTGGGCGCCGCGCGAGGCCCGCGCCGAGGGGCCCGCCCTGCGCGCGCGCCTCTACACCCTCTCGCCGAGCGCCTACTCGCGCGCCGTCGTGGCGCCCGCGGACCTCGATGAGCTCACGCCCCCGGCGGGCGCCGCGCGCGCGGCGGTGGAGGCGGCCCTCTTTGAGTGCGGCGACCGCCTCGCCGTGTGGGCGCGCCTCGACGTGAGTCCGTCGGCGCCCTCGGCGCTCCGGGCGCGCTTGGCGCTGAGCGCCACGCCGCCGTCGGGGCGCCCCGGGGTGCGCCTAGCGCCGCTGGGGGCGCCGGCGCTCTTTTCGTCGGTGGGGGCGCCTAGCGCGCGCGAGGAGGGCGCGGGCGAGGAGGGCGCCCTGGGGGCGCTTATGGTGGAGGGCCTCGCGCCCGGCGCGGCGGTGGCGGTGCGGCGGGACCTCGTGGTGCGCTGCGCGCCCGGCGCGCGCCCCAGCGGCGACCTGCGCGTGCGCCTCGCGGCGTCTTACGCGCTAGGCGCGGAGGTGGGCGCGGAGGTGGGCGCGGAGGTGGGCGCGGAGGTGGTCACGCTGTCGCGGGTGGAGCGCCTCGGCGGGGTGAGCGCGCCGCTCCCGCGCCTCGCCCTCGCGCCGCGCGGCGAGGACGGCGCCTGCCCCTCCCCAGACGCCCTCCGCCTCGCCCCGCCCGCGCCCCTCTCCTTGAGCGCCCCGGGGCCCCTGTGGCTCTGCTATGTGATGGAGAATCGAGGGGGGCGCGACCTCTTGGGGGCGCGCCTCACCTCGTCGGACCTCGGGGCGGTGCCCCTCTCGTGGCCTGGGCTGAGGCTGGCGGCGGGGGAGGCGCGCGCGCTGGCGCTGCGCCATGAGCCGCGCGCGTCCGTGTGGCTCGAGGCCTCCCTCGCGGGCGAGGGCGCCGCGCCGGGCGGCGAGGCGGTGGGGGCGACGGCGCGCGTCTTTGTGCGCGTCTCGTCGCCAGAGGACGCCGACGGCGACGGGCTGGGCGACGGGGAGGAGCTGGCGCTCGGCACAGACCTCTTCTCGGCGGACTCGGACGACGACGGGCTGCTCGATGCCGATGAGCTGGCGTGGGGCACAGACCCCCTCAATCCCGACTCGGACGGCGATGGGCTGCGCGATGGGCTCGAGGGTGACCCCCTCGCCGCCCTGAGCCCCGACGCCGACGACGACGGGCTGCCGGACGGCCTCGAGCGCGGCGCGCGCGGCGACCTCGACCCCTCCACCCTCACCGACCACCGGGCGGCGGACACCGACGGGGGCGGCTGCCCCGACTGGATGGAGGACCTGAGCCGCGATGGGCGCGTGGATGGGGGCGAGACCGACCCCCTCGACGCCCTCGATGATGTGGACGGCGACGGCGATGGTCTGTGCGACGCCTATGAGCGCGCCCTCGGCGCCAACCCGGCGCGCGCGGATTCCGATGAGGACGGGGTGCCCGACGCGGAGGAGGCGCGCTTGGCGGAGGACACCGACGGCGACGGCCTGATCAACATTATCGACCCCGACAGCGACGGCGACGACCTCGGCGACGGCGCCGAGCGCCGGGCGGGGACGGACCCCCTCGACCCCGACACCGACGGCGGCGGCGCGCGCGACGGCGCGGAGGACCGCGACGGGGACGGCGCGCGCGGCGCCACCGAGACCGACCCCCTCGACCCCCTCGACGATGACCTCGACGTGGACGGCGACGCCATCCCGCCCCCCTTTGACCGCTGCCCGCTCGCCTATGACCCCGCGCAGGAGGACGCCGACGGCGATGGGGTGGGGGACGCCTGTGACGAGGATGGCGACGGCGATGGGGTCTTGGATGGCCTGTCGCCGCAGCGCCCGCAGGGCTGCGCGCAGGGCGCGGGCGGCGCCCCCTCCCCCGCGCCCCTCGCCGCCCTGGCGGGGCTGGCGGCGCTGGCGGGGCTGGCGGCGCGCGCTCAGGCGCGCGGGCGCCCTCGCCCAACGGCGCCCGGGCGGGCCCGCGCCCGGACGCGGAGCTTGCCGTGCGCCCTGACGCGCGCCCTGACGCGCGCCCTGACGCGCGCCATCGCGCTCACCCTCGCCCTCTGCCCCTCCGCGCGCGCCCTCCCGCTCGCGGAGGAGCGCGGCTTCTCGGTGCGCCCGCTCGCCGTCGACTACGACCCCTCGGCGCTCCCCGGTGGCCTGAGCGCTCGCCCGGCGCCCGCTGACGCGCGCGCCTGGGGCGTGGGGCTCTCCTCGTCGTACATCGATGAGCCCCTCGCCCTCACGCTCTACGCGCCCGGGGGCGGGGGGGCGCCGCGGCGGGCGGCGACGCCGCTGGCGGGGCGCCTCGACGCGGAGCTGCTGGGCTGGTGGCGCCGCGGACTCGGCGCGGGGGAGCTGCTCTTGGGCGCGCGCCTCCCCGCGGCGCTCGCGCAGCGCCGCCCGAGCGCCGCCGGCGCCGCCGCGCTCGCCGCCGGCGACCTGCCCGCGCGCGCCCTCGGCGACCTCACGTTCTCCGCCCGCTACGCCCGCCCCCTCGCCGCGCCCGGCGCGCTCTCCTCGTGGTCGTGGGCGGCGCAGGTGGACCTCTCGACCCCCTCGGGCGCCCTCGCGGGCGAGTCCTCCTACATGGGCGACCCCCTCCCCACCGTCACCGCCCGCCTCGGCGGCGCCTACAGCGGCGCGCGCCTCCGCGCTGACCTCTCGGCGGGCTACCTGTGGCGCGCGCGCGTCTCGTATGTGGGTGAGCCTGTGCAGAGCGCCCTCCTCGCGCACGTCTCGGCGCAGGGGCGCATCGCGGCGGACACGGAGGAGCTCACGGCGCTCCTCGCCGACGCCCACGCCGCCCCCGCGCACACCTCAGCGCGCGCCGTGGCGCAGCTGTCGTGGGAGGGGCGCGCGTGGTCGGCGCAGCTCTCCGCGGCGCGCGCGCTCCGCTTTGGAGTCGCGACGCCCGCCTGGCAGGGGGGCCTCGCCGTCCGCTGGTCGCCCGCGCCCGCCGCGCCCGCTGAGCCCGCCGCCGCCGCCGCGCCCGCCGCCGCCGCCGCGCCCGCCACCGCCCCGCTCCCCTGCGAGGGGGAGGGCTGCCTGCGCGACGAGGACGGCGACGGCGTGCTCGACCGCCTCGACCGCTGCCCGCGCGTCCAGGGCGTGGTGCGCGCTGACGGCTGCCCCGCCGAGGACCTCGACGGCGACGGGGTGCTCAATGAGGGCGACCGCTGCCCAGCCAACGAGGGCCTCACGGGCAACAAGGGCTGCCCCGACGGCGAGCTCGCCCTCCCCCTCGACCTCCGCGCGCCGATCGTCTTTCACTTTGGGGTGGAGCGCCTCACGAGCGAGCAGAGTCTGGAGTGGCGTCGCCTAGAGCGCGTCGCCGCGCTCCTCAAGCGCCGCCCTGAGGTGCGCGTGGTGGTGGCGGGGCACGCCGACTACAAGGGCGACGACAAGCTCAACGCGGCGGTGGCGGAGCGCCGCGCCGCCCACGTCGCACAGGAGCTCATCTCGCGCGGGGTGCGCGCCGCGCAGGTGACGCAGGTCTCGTTCGGCGAGGCCTTCCCCGTGGTGCGTGACCTCGAAGATCACCGCCGCATCCCCAACCGCCGCGTGACGGTGACCTTTGTTCAAGCGGCGCGGCCCGCTGAGCCGCCAGGAGCCCCCCTCGATGCTCTCCCCTGACCGCGCGCTCGGACTCCGCGCCCTCCGCGCCCTCCGCTCCCTCCGCGCCCTCTGCGCCCTCCGCGCCCTCTGCGCCCTCTCGCCCCTCGCCGCCTGCGGCGACCCGCCGCCCGCCCTCGCCCCAGACCTCGCGCTCCCCGACGCGGCGCTCCCCGACGCGGCGCTCCCCGACGCGGCGCTCCCCGACGCGGCGCTCCCCGACGCGGCGCTCCCCGACGCGGCGCTCCCCGACGCGGCGCTCCCCCGCTGCGGCGATGGCCTCCTGTGGGTGGGCGTGGAGGAGTGCGACGCGGGGGGCGACAACGCCGATGAGGGCGCCTGCACCGCCTCGTGCCGCCTCAACGTGTGCGGCGATGGCCTCGTGCGGCGGGGCGTGGAGGAGTGCGACGCGGGGGACGGCAATGACGACGCGGGCGCCTGCACCGCCTCCTGCGCGCACGCCCGCTGCGGCGATGGCCTGCGGCGGGGCGACCTCGCGCCCGGCGCGCGCGGGGCGGAGGAGTGCGATGACGGCAACGGCGATGACGCGGACGGCTGCCTCAGCGCGTGCGCGCTCGCCCGCTGCGGGGACGGCGTCCTCCGCCGCGACCTGCCCCTCGGCGCCCCCGGCGCGGAGGCGTGCGAGCCGGCGCTCGCCGCGCGCGGCCTGAGCGGGCCGTGTGACGCGCGCTGCGCGCTGGTGGTCTGCGGGGACGGCGAGACGCAGCCGGGGGAGGAGTGCGACGCCGGCCCCCTCAACGGCGCCGTGGGGTCAGGCTGCGATGAGCGCTGTGGGCGGGTGGTGTGCGGCGATGGGCGCGCGCAGCCCGGGGAGGAGTGCGACGAGGGCCTCTCGGTGACTCTCCCCGACCGCTGCCGCCCCACCTGCGCGCTGCCGCGCTGCGGCGACGGGGTGGTGGACGCGGCGGCGGGGGAGGAGTGCGACGGGGGACCAGGGGGCGACGAGGCGTGCCGCGCCTCGTGCGCGCTCAAGCGCTGCGGTGACGGCGTGGTGGACGCCGCGCGCGGCGAGGAGTGCGATGACGCCAACCGCGACGAGTCCGACGCCTGCCTGAGCGACTGCCGCCGCGCCACCTGCGGCGACGGCGTGGTCCGCGTGGGCCTCTCGCCCGCGGACCCCGGCTTTGAGGCCTGCGACTGGGGCGCGCGCAACGCCAACACCCCCAACGCCTGCCGCCGCGCCTGCGCGCTCCCGCGCTGCGGGGATGGGGTGGTGGACAGCGGCGAGGAGTGCGATGACGGGGTCGGCGGTGATGAGGTGGACGGCTGCAGCGCCGCCTGCGTGGCGTCGTGGTGCGGCAACGGCGTCGTCGATTCCTACGTGGGCGCCGCCGCCCTGCCCGCCGGCGCCCCCTGCGACCCCGCGCTCGGCTGCGTGCGCGAGCAGTGCGATGACCCGCTGGCGCCCGCCGCCGCCTGCGACGCCTCCTGCACCGCCGCCCGCTACGCCCTCGCCGCCGCGGGGGACCAGCGCTGGCCTCACCAGGCGGTGGCCCCGGGCGCCGCTGACGTCTATGCCCTCTCGCTCCCCTCGCCGCGCGCCCTCCACGTGACCGCCCGTGACCCGCGCGCCCCCCTCGCCGCCTGCCCCCCCGCCTCGCGCCTCTCGCTCTCGCTGCGCGTGGCGGACGCGAGCGCCCCAGGGGGCGCCCGCGACGTCACCTTAGACCCCCTCGACGAGTCGCTCCTAGAGGCCAGCGTGTGCGGGGCGCTGCAGGCCACGCTCCCCGCCGGCGAGTACACCCTCACGGCGCGCCCGCTCGCGGCGGAGGGGGCGGCGGCTCGCTACGCCCTCCGCGCCTACCTGAGCGTGGACGCTAGCGCCCTCGGCGCGCTCCCCTCGCAGCTCGATGAGCTGTGGGCGCTCACGGCGGCGCTGGAGTCGGAGGTGGGGGTGCGCGCCGCCCCGCGCGCGCTGTGGCACCTGGCGGTGCGCCCGCAGGACCTCGAGCCGCTCGGGGCCCCACGGCGTCTCCGGTTCGCCTTCTCGAGCGCGGACCTCGACGCGGGGCGCGTGGCGGCGCTCGAGGCGGCGCGCGCGGCGGCGGGCGCGGCGGGCGCGCCGCTCGACCTCTGCCCCTCGCTCTCGCTCGCCCGCCTGCAAGACCTCGGCGCCCTCCGCGAGCTCGAGCGCCCCTCCGCCGTCACGCCCGTGGCGCTCGCGCGCGAGCGCGACCCGCTCGACCCGCGCGCCTGCGCCTACTCCGCGGCGCTCGGCGTGGGCCTCTACGCGCTGTCGGTGGACGCCGCGGGCCTGGCGCACCGCCAGCTCCTCGCGCAGCGGGTGGCCTCGTGCGGCGATGGCCGAATCGACGCGGGCGAGACGTGCGACCTCGGCGCGGAGGAGGGCGCCCCCTGCGGGGCGCTCTGCCTCGCGCCGCCGAGGGGCGCCGACGGCGACGGGGTGTGCGACGACGGGGAGCTCGACCCGCGCGCGGCGGACCCCGCGGTGGACCCCGCCTCCCTCTCGCCCCCCGCCGCGGTGCCCGCCGACTGCGCCCTCTCGCCCCCAGGGGGCGGCGCCTCCCCCGCGGTCACGCCCGCCGGCGCCTGGGCGGCGCGCTGGGGCGCCGCGCACCTCCGCGAGCGCCTCGTGCTGCCCCCCCTCGGGCGCGCGGAGTACTCCTTTGAGGTCCTTGAGCCCCGCGCCTTGCTCCGCGCTGACCTCACGCGCTGCGGCGGCGGGGCGCTGTCGCTTGAGCTGCGCGCGGCGGGCGGCGCCCTCGTGGCCTCCTCGGCGCCCGCGGGCGGCGAGGGGCGCTGCGCCGCGCTCGAGGCGCCGTTGGCGGCCGGGCGCTACACCCTCGCGGTGGTGAGCGCGAGCGCCTCGCGCGCCTCAGGGTGGGTGGAGGCGCTCCGCGCCCTCGACGCCTCCGCCCTCGGCCTCGTGGAGACGCGGGCGGCGGGGGAGGCGGCGCGCGCCCCCTCCACCCCGCTCGGCCCCCCCCTCGCCGCTGCCCTCGAGCTCACCCTCGCGCGCCCCACCACGCTCTCGCTGAGCGCCTATGACGACGCGCGCCTCCAGTGCGAGTCGGGGGCGACGGCGCGGGTGTGGGTGGCGCCCCTCGACGCGCGCGGCATGCCCAGGCGCGACCCGCGCGGCGCCGCGGCCCCCCTCGCGCTCACGCCCCTCCCCGACCTCGCGCCCCGCGAGGGCGGCTGGCTGGGCACTGCCCCCCCCGCCGTCGACGTCCCCTGCTTCTCCTCGTCGCTGGCGCTGCCCGCCGGGCGGCACCTGCTCGCCGTCACCCCGGGGGCGGCGGCGTTCACGCGCCTGCCGTCCTCGGCGGGGGACGCGCTGCCCCTCGCCCTCCGCCTCCTCCGCCCCTCCCTCTGCGGTGACGGGGCGCGGGACGAGGGGGAGGAGTGTGACGACGGTGACCTCGAGGGGGGGGACGGCTGCTCCAAGCTCTGCCGCAAGGAGCCGCGCTGCGGCGACGGGGTGGTGGACCCGGGGGAGCTGTGTGATGACGGGGGGGCGGTGGACGGCGACCTCTCCTGCTCGAGCCGCTGTGACCGCTGCGGTGACGGGGCGCTCGACGAGGGGGAGGGGTGCGATGACGGCAACCTCGCCGGGGGGGACGGCTGTGACGCGCGCTGCACCCTCGAGGAGGTGCGCCTGACGCGCGCCCTCGAGCGCCACGCCGGCGCGCTCTCGCAGCCCCGCTACGATGACGGCGCGGGCGCCGGGGCGCGGCGCCCGCTCCTAGAGTACGCCGACGTGTACGCCTTTGAGGCGCCCCCGCGCGCCGCCCTCGAGGCCCGCCTCTGCGCCCCCCTCCGCCTCGACGCGCGCGCCGCGGGCGCCCCCGCGGACGCCGCGGGCGCCCTCGCGCGCCTCGCCGTCTCTCTCCGCCTCGCCCCCGCGCAGCCCCGCCCCGCCGCCGCCTACCTCGACGACCCCGCCCTGAGCCCCTCGTTGACGCCCGACCTGGTGGCGCTGGTGGGGGCGGGGGGCGCGGGGGAGGCGGCGCTCGCGGCGCTCGCCCCCTGCGGCGGGGAGCCCGGCGGGCGCCTCGACGGCGCTGACGCGCGCGTGGCGGACCTCGCGCGCGGCTTCTCGCCCCCGCGCGAGGGGGAGGTCTGCGTGGACCTGCGCTTCACCGAGCTCGCCGCCGGCCCTTACGCGCTCGTGGCGGAATCCACGGAGCGCTGGCCCGCCTATCGCGACTACGCCACGCCCTACCGCCTCGAGCTCCTCCGCTGGTCGGAGCTGTGGCGGGGGGATGAGCCGCCGCGCGGCCTCGGGGTGGCGCGCGTGGCGCTGCCCGAGGGCGGGGACGCGCTGCTCCGCGTCACCCCCACCCACGCCGCCCCCGCCCGCGCGCGCTTTGAGCTCCGCACGCTCGACGAGGCGCACGCCTCGTGCCCGAGCGGCGCGCGCACGGCGCTCGCGGCGCTCTATGAGGTGCTCCCGGCGGAGCGCGCCGCCCCGCCCGCCCCGGGCGCGGCGTGCGCCGTCTCCTCGCGGCTCAGCGAGGAGGCGCCGTGCGCCGCCACGCGCGCCGACCTCCTCGGCGGGCGCGCCTACTTTGTGTATGTGCGCTCCGCGGACCTCGCCCGCGCCCTCCCCGACCTCGGCGTCAAGGCGCGCGCGGTGGACGGCTGCGGCGACGGCGCGCTGGCGTGGGGCGAGGAGTGCGACGACGGCAACCTCTATGACCTCGATGAGTGCTCCAAGGTCTGCGAGCTCACGTTCCTAGGGTGCGGCGACGGCGCGTTGGGCCTCGGCGAGGAGTGCGATGACGGCAACCGCGACGCGGGGGACGGCTGCAGCGACGAGTGCCGCGGTGAGCGCGAGGCGCTGTGGGTGGAGCGGGCGCGCTACGAGAGCCCGCCGCTGTCGTCGCCGCTCCCCGCGCCGCGCGAGTACCTGTTCGCCTTCAGCGACCTCCGCGCCGAGGGCGCCGCCGGCCTCGCCGTGCCCCTCACGGGCGAGCTCCGGGGGCGCCTCACGGCGGCGCCCGGCGTGAGCGCCACCCTCACGCTCTGCGGCGAGACCTGCCAGAGCGCCTCGGGCGCCCCCTGCGACGCGCCCCCCGTGGCCACGTCCGCGGCGCCGCCGCTGGGGCTCGGCGAGGCGGGGCCGGAGCGGGGGTGCGCGGCGTCGGTGGAGGTGACCGCGGGCGACGGCGCGCCCGTCCCCTTCTCCCTCTCCCTTGAGCGCCACGCGCGCCTCGCGGGCCCCGCCGCGCTCTGGGGGCGCCTGTCGCCCTACGCCTCCGACCGCCTGCTGCTCTCGCCGGGCGCCTTTCCGCTGGCGCGGGGGAGCGCGGGGCTCCTGCTCCGCGCGGTGGTCACCGCCCCCGACCGCCTCGCCCCCGCCGCCCCCGCCGCCCCCGGCTGCCCCGAGGGCCTCGACTCTCTCCTGTCGCTCTATGAGCTCGATGGGCAGGGCGGGCAGCGCCTCGTGGCGCAGAGCGACGACGTGAGTCCGGGCGACCAGTGCTCGGCGCTCTTTGTGCTCCTCTCCGCCTCCCGCGACTACGCCCTCGAGGTGCAGCAGCTCGGGGCGCGCCCCGCGCGCTACCAGCTCCAGCTCACGTCCCCTGACCTCTGCGGCAATGACGCCATGGACTATGGCGAGCAGTGCGATGAGGGCGTCCGCAACGGCGCGCCGCTGTCGAGCTGCTCGCTGTCTTGCGCGCGGGTGGCGCTTGCGCCCTGATGGGCTGGGTGAAGCTTCTTTTGTTCTTTGGTTCTTTGGCTCTTTGGCTCCTTAAAGACTGACAGGGGGTCGCCGATGCGACGCTTGATTTCGCTCTGTTCCTCGGCGCCCTCGGCGCCCTCCGCGCTGCTCGCGCGCGTCTTGTGCCTTGTGGCGCTGGTGGGGT
>VGTA01000042.1 GCA_016874875.1 Deltaproteobacteria bacterium
CGCAGGCGGGGGCGGGAGCGCAGGGGGGCGCGCAGGGGGGCGCGCAGGGGGGCGCGCAGGGGGGCGCGGGGGAGGGCGGGTGCGCGCCGCGCGCGGAGGAGGCGGCGGCGCACACCGCGCTCCTGCGCGAGTACTGCGGGCTGTGTCACGGGGAGGCGCCGCAGTACGGGGCGCCCCACACGCTCACGGACGCCGGCGCGCTCCTAGAGGGCGCGGCGGGGGCGCGCCTCGTCGACCGGGTGGTGGCGCGGCTCGCGGACGGCACCATGCCCCCCGCCGGGCAGCCGCGCCCGAGCGCGGCGCGCGCGCAGGCGCTGGTGGACTGGGCCACGTGCGGCGAGGGGCCGCGCCTCGAGGCGCTCCCGGGCGGCTTTGAGGTCACCCGCCCCCGCTACCCCGACCCCGCCGCGCCCCCGGCGGGCGCCGAGGTGGTGGAGTTTCGGGCGCCGGCGGCGGAGGTCTCGTCCACCGAGCGCGACGAGTACCAGTGCTTCCTGTTCCACGGCCCCGGGGCGGGCGGGGAGCGCGGGGTGGTGCGGTTTGAGGCGCTCATCGATGACGCGCGCGTGGTGCACCACATCGTCCTCTATGAGAGCGCCGAGCCCCTCGGCCCCTTTGAGGACGGGGCGCGCGGCAGCTGCGGCGCGGGGCTCAACTCCAGCGTGTACGCCTGGGCGCCCGGGCAGAGCGCCCTGCAGTTCACCGAGGGCGCCCTCGTCTCAAGCGCCGAGCGCGACTACGTGCTCGAGATCCACTACAACAACGCCGCGGGCCTTGAGGGCGTGCGCGACTCTAGCGGCGTGCGCCTCTACCACACCCCGCCCCACGAGAAGCGCATCGACATGATGGTCATCGGCCCCGAGAGCTTCCGCCTCCCGGCGCGCGCCCGCACCGCCGTCAGCGGCGACTGCTTGGTGCGCGACGAGCTGGAGGTGGTGGCGTTTTTGCCTCACATGCACGAGATCGGCGCGCAGCTCAGCTCCTCGGTCCGCCGCGGGGATGACCCGAGCGCGGAGTGGGAGGAGCTGCTCACGCTCACGGGGTGGGACTTTGACTACCAGCTCGCCTATGACGGCCAGGGCACGCGCCTCTCGCCGGGGGACCGCGTGCGCACCACCTGCGTCTTTGAGAACAACACGGACTCCCCGCGCAGCTTTGGGCCCTTCACCGAGGACGAGATGTGCTACCACTTCCTCTACGTGAGTCCCCCGCCCGCCGCGCGCCGCTGCGACGACCCGCCCGCCGAGCTGAGTTCTTACGAGCCCGGCGCCTGCGCGGCGGAGGGGGCGGCGGCGGTGGGGGCGCCCATGAGCGGCTCCTACTTTATGGGGACTCCCCCCGCGGCGGCGGGGGGCGCGCTCCCGGCGGCGGGGCTGTGGCCGATGACGGGCCTCGAGGTGTGGCTCGAGACGCTCAACGTGGGCCCCGCCACCGTAGACCCCGTCGCCAGCTACTACGACGGCGCGGGCACCCTCTCCCTCACGCCGGAGGGGCAGATGGCGGTGGACATGCGCGGCACCTCCTACATCCACACCTCGGCGGGGGCGCGCTTCATGTTCCCCGTGGAGATCTCGTTCGCCGGCGCGGTGAGCGCCGCGGAGGGGGCGCCGCGGCTGTCGTTCACCAGCACCTGCCCGCAGGAGGGCGCGATGCGGCAGTTTGACTACACCGCCACCCCCACCACGCTCACCCTCTACTTGTCGTTCCGCGACCCCGCGCCCGGCGTGCAGGTGATGACCTTCAGCGCGCCGAGCCCCTAGCGCCGCGCCCCCTCAGAAGCGCATCTCCGCCAGCGCGCCGCCGCCGAGCGCCCCGTCTGAGGCGCTCGCGCGCGTGTAGCCCGCCGCGTAGCCGCCTAGCAGGTCGGCGTAGAAGGGGTCGGCGTACTGCCCGAGCGTCTTGATGTCGATGCCGAGGCGCGTCCACTGCGCGTAGAGCCCGAGGGAGAGCAGGTCGGTGAGCGGCAGCGAGAGCGCGGCGTCCGCCCAGAAGCCGAGGCCCTCCCACGCGCCCACCACCAGGTCGGTCTTGAGCGACATCGGCAAGAGCGCCCCGCCGGAGGCGCTCAGCGTGAGGGGGCCGAGGGGGGCGGTGAGGGCGAGGCCGGCGGCGCCGGAGAGGTAGGTGCGGTCGAGCAGCGGGCGGTAGTTGCTGTAGGGGGGCGCGTAGGTGATGGCGCGGAAGCTCTGCGTGAGCAGGTGCGCGCCCGCCGTGAGCCCGAGCCACGCGCCCCCGAGCCACGCGCCCACGTCGGCGCGCAGGGCGCCGCTGGTCTGGCTGCTGCCCACCTGCTTGAGCGCGGGGGCGAGGTCGGGGCGGCGGGGGTGGGCGCCCACGTCCACCGAGCCGAGGCGCGCGTCGCTGACGTGGAGGGTGAGGCGCAGGAGGCTGAGGGGCTGGTACTGCGCGCGCAGCGACGACTGGTAGCCGAGGGCGCTCGTCTCGGTGCGGGCGAGGGGACTCGCGAAACGGACGTCGCTAGCGAACCGGTACGAGGTCTGCGCCCCGCCCAGGGGCGACAGCGCGACCACGAGCGTGGGGGCGGCGCCCGGCGCGCCCCCGCCGCCCCCGCCGCCCCCCGCGCCCCCCTCGCCCCGCTCGGGCGCCGCGGCGAGGGCGGCGGGCGGCGGGGCGGCGGGGCGGGCGGGGGCGCCGGCGCCCTCCCCGCTGCCCGCCATCGCCCCCCCCGCCGTCACGCGGCGCCCCTGCGCGTCGTACTCATACTCGGCCTGGCGGCGGAAGCGCCCGGGGTCCTGCGCGAGCGCCTGGCGGGGATTCTTGAGCGCCGCCGAGCGCACCCACCCCTGCGCGCCCGCCTGCGTGCTCACCTGCACCCACTCTTGATTCGCGCTCACCTGCACCACCGTCACGCGCTCCCCGAGAAACACCCGCCCCCGCGCCTTGTAGGCGGTGCTCGGTCCGCCGTGGATGTCCGCGGCGTTCACGATCACCTCCCACTCCGCCCCGAGCTCCACCGCCGCCGTCCCCCGCGCCCCGCCGCCGAGCTGCCCCTCCCCAGGCGGCGCCTCCTGCGCCCACGCCCCCCGCGCCCCGCCCCCGAGCAGCGCGACGAGGGCGAGGGCGGAGGTGGCGCGCAGGGGGGCGCGCAGGGGGACGCGCAGGGGAGCGCGCAGGGGAGCGCGCAGGAGGACGCGCAGGAGAGCGCGCAGGGACGCGCGTAGATTTAAGCGCATGGGGAGGCTCCTAGTGAAGGGACGAGACGCGCGAGGTGGACGTGTACGCTACCTGTTATGCGCCTAGCGCAAAACAGAAAAATCCTCAGCGCTCACCCCGCCGCGTCGCCCCTCTGCCGCTCTAGCGATTCAGCTTATTCATCGCCCGCACCGACACCACCGGCACCGCCCCCAGCTGCCCCCGCAGGGACGCCGCGCGCCCCGGCTCACGCTCATGCAGACTCCCGCCGCCCTCCTCCCCCACGCGCGACAGGCGCTCCACGCGCCCCTTAGCGTCTAGCAGCAGCGCCCACCCGTCCTCTGAGATAAGCGCTCGGCGCCCTAGATTCATGCGCTGCTCGAGCTCCTCGGCGTACACCGGGGCGCTCGGCAGCGGGTCGCCGAGGTGGGCCGCGGCGAGGCCATCCACGCGGGCGCGCATGCGCTCGCGGTGAGGATCAAAGCTCTCCACCTCCGCGAGGTCGAGCAGCGTGGCGGTGATCGCCAGCGCGCTGACCGGGCGGGCCTCGCGGCGCGCGGCGGCCTGCAGGGAGTAGACCACGCCGCCGGTGGCGAGCGCGCGCGCGCTCAGCCCCCGCGCCCCCTCCGCCTCCACCCCCTGCGTCCCCACCACCACCACGGCGGTCTGCGCCCAGTCGTCGCGCGCGCTCAGGCCCTCCACGAGGAGCGCGAGGTCCTGCTCCACCTGCTCGCGCGCCTTGAGCGTCGACTGCTCGCCCTTGGGGCCGCGCGGGGCGCGCTGGCGGGCGCGGAGCAGCTCGGCGCTGTGGAGCCAGGTGAAGGCGCGCTCGCGGGGCGCCATGCGGAGCGCGGCGAGGTGGGCGAGCGCCTCCTCCACCGCCCCGCGCAGCCCCGCCCCCTTGCGCGCGCGCCCCGCCTCGGGCAGCTCGCGCCACACGTCAAAGCCCTGCTCGAACCCGCGCGCGCCGCGCACATCCCCGTCGGCGACCCACGCCCCCGTGCGGTACTGCGCCCGCTTGAGCACCTCGGGCAGCAGCGTCATCGCCGCGCTGAACGACGTGGGGCGCCCCTCGTCGCGCACCAGCTCCGAGGGGTAGCGGCCGCTCAGCAGGCTCAAGAGACTCACGGGCGACTCCGACGACACCCCATAGACGCTCTCTAAGAGCAGCCCCCGCGCCGCCAGCCCCCCGAGGCGCGACGAGGGCGTCACCGTGAGGCCCGGCAGCGTCACCAGCACGAGGTGGTAGGGGCCCTTGAGCCGCCCCGAGAGCGAGCGCGCCGCCTCCACCGGCGGCGCGGCGGCGGGGGCGGGCGCCGCCTGCGCCACGGGCACCGCCCGGAGGCGCTCGAGGGGCAGGTCGAGGCCGTCGCAGTCCTCGTCGACCCCGTTGCCCGCCACCTCCTTCGCGCCGGGGAAGATCAGCGGGTTGCGCTCATCGCAGTCGCGCTGCCCGAGGCCGTCGGCGAAACCGTCGCGGTCGCGGTCGAGGGCGTCGCGGAGCGCCGCGAGCAGCCCCGCGCTCGACGCCGTGTCGCGCGCGAGCGTGTCGCGCGCCTCCGAGTCTTGAAGCCCGAGCGCCGCCGCCCCCCACGCCCCGCCCAGGAGCGCGGCGAGGAGTCCGGCGGTGCCGAGGCGGGGCGAGTAGAGGACGAAGGGCTTGAGGTACTCCCCGCCCAAGAACAGCGGGATCAAGAACACCGAGCAGATCACCACCGGGCGCACCGACAGCTCCGCCCACTCCGGCCCCTGCGCCCCCATCCACGCCACGAGTCGCCAGGCGAGCAGCGCGAGGGCGAGGGCGAGGTGGAAGGTGGGCGACATGAGCGCCTTGCTCATGCGGAGGACCTTGAGCAGCGCCGCGACGGTGGACTTGAACTGCGCGCTGAGCAGCGCCCGCGCCACCCCCCAGCACGCCCCCACGATGAGCGCCGCCAGCCCCACTAGCGCCGCGAGGACGGCGCGCTGGTCGTGGAGGTCCTTGATGAGCTGCAGCAGCGCCCGCGACACCACGATGAGCCCGTAGAAGAGCCCGATGATGGAGCCCACAGTGAGCAGGGGCGGCAGGGAGGCGGTGAAGCCGGACGTGAGGCGGAGCAGCTGCGACATCCACATCTCGAGGGCGCGCCCGCCCATCGCCGAGAGGGCGAGCGAGGAGAGGCCCGCGAGGGAGACGGCGAGCGTGACGCAGAAGGCGCTCAGGAGGCTGCCCCACAGGGGCGTCTGCACCCCCTCGGTGAGCGCGAGCGTGGCGCGCGACATCGGCGGGAAGAAGAGCGCCGCGAGCAGCGCCCAGCTCCAGATGAGCGCGATCACGCGCCCGCGCCGAAAATAGCTCGCCTGCGGAGGGGGGGCGAGGGCGCCCTGGAGGCGCCGCAGGAAGGGCGTCACGCTCAGCTCGCGCGGCACGAATCCGTAGAGGAAGCCGATGAGCGCCCCGAGGGCGGCGCCTGAGAGGGCGTGCAGCCCCATCGCGCCGAGCAGCACCGACACCCCCCCGGCGCTCATCGCGTCGATGAACCCCGCCACCGCGCCGCTGAGGGCGCCCATGAGCGTGAAGCTCGCGAGGCACGAGAGACTCTCCGAGACTCTCGGCCAGGTGAAGGGGGTGCGTGAGCCGTGATCCTGCACCTTGCGCTCCTTTGGATTCTGTGACAGCGTAGGGGCGCCTGACCGCGACCCTGATTCATGACCTTATGGCTGATTCGTCAGCGAGAGTAAACCCTAAGGCGGCGACAGAGAGAGAGCGCACGATGACGATGACGGCTGATTTCGTTTGGATGGACGGCGCCTTTGTACGCTTTGAGGATGCCCGCGTGCCCGTGATGACGCACACCCTCCACTACGGCTACGGCGCCTTCGAGGGAATCCGCGCCTACGAGCGCGCCGACGGCTCCTCTCACATCTTCCGTCACCGCGAGCACATGCGGCGCCTCTTGGAGAGCGCCAAGATTCTCGGCCTCGACGTGCCCTACTCGCAGGAGGCGCTCGAGCGCGCGTGCGTGGAGCTGCTCCAAAAGAACAGCTACAGGAGCGGCTACCTGCGCCCCCTCGTCTACCTCGGCAGCGAGGCGCTCGGCCTCGGCGCCCTCACCAACTCCGTGCACGTGGCGATCGTCACCTGGCAGTGGGGCGCCTACCTCGGCGACGAGGGCCTCAAGGCGGGCATCCGCTGCAAGGTGAGCTCGTTCAGCCGCCTCCACGTCAACGTCAACATGGTCAAGGGCAAGATCTGCGGGCAGTACGTCAACTCGGTGATCGCCAAGCGCGAGGCGCTCAAGGCGGGTTACCAGGAGGCCATCATGCTCGACACGCAGGGGTATGTGTCGGAGTGCACCGGCGAGAACCTCTTTATGGCCAAGGACGGCGTGGTCTACACCGCGCCCTACGGCTCGAGCATCCTCGGCGGGATCACCCGCGACACGCTCATCACGCTGCTGCGCGAGTTCGGCGTCGAGGTCCGTGAACGCCTCTTTACGCGCGACGAGCTCTATGTGGCGGATGAGGTGTTCTTGTGCGGGACGGCGGCGGAGGTGACGCCCGTCAAGGAGATCGACGACCGCCCCGTGGGCGCCGGCGAGCCGGGGCCTATCTGCCGAGCGGTGGCGGCGCGCTTCTTTGACATCGTGAAGGGGACGCACCCGTCGCACCCGGAGTGGCGCTATGGGTACTCCCTCTGAGGGGGGCGGGCGCTGAGGGGACGACCTAGTGGGGTGTATAGTCTCCATCAAGTGTGTCAAGTGTGTCGCGGGTCAGCCGCCGCGCGAGTCTCCAGCGCGGGCGCGCGGGCGCGCTCAAGGTCGTCTGCGCCTGAGCGGGGCGGGCTTGGAGGGCGAGGGCGCTCAGGGGATGTGGGGTGGCACACGTCTTGCTCATGTGCTCCTAGGTGCCTCCGTGGTGCCCGCCGCGCGCTCATCATAACAGATGATCCACCAAGAGCCCCCTCACCCAAGATCACCAGGAGCGAGGACATGAGAACGAAAGCCGACCTGATTCAGCAGCTCGAGACGTATCGCCTCAGCCACATGAGCGCCCAGGGACGCACCCAGCCCGCGCGCTCAGAGAAGCTCATGGTGGCGTGGATCTTTCACGACAACCACCTCGAGGGGCGCAGCTTCAACCCCATCGAGGTGCAGGCGGCGCTCCGGCGCGAGGACTCGCAGCACCCGAGCTACGTGCGCCCGCTCCTCGAGGACGTGCGCGCCTACGAGCGCGCCATTGAGCTGATGTGTGAGTGGAGCGTGGAGGGGCCGCAGGGCCTCACCCTCGCGCGCCTCAAGGCGCTCCACAAGCAGCTGACGCAGTATGAGCCCAAGGAGGGCGCGCGCTTTCGCCTCAACTCTCCTGTGCACCGCGACTACCATCAGGAGATCTGCGCCCACGGGCAGGTGTCGCGCCTGCTGAGCGACCTGTACCAGGAGGCGCTCGCGTTCAACCCCGCCACGCAGGACGCGGTGAGTTTCGCTGCCTACCTCCACCACAAGCTCATGCACATCTACCCCTTCCGCCGCATGCCGGGGGCGCTCGCGCGCCTCTTCACCAACCACTTCCTGATGGCGCACGGCTACCCCCCCGTCATCATCCCCTCGCACGAGCGCGGCGAGTACTACGACGCCCTGGCCGCCCACGACCACCAGCCGCTCGCCAAGCAGCTCTATCGCGCCACGTGGCGCATGCTGGAGATCTTGCCCGCGGGGGAAGGGTCGGGCGGGCGCCGCGCTCGTAAGGTGTCCTGAGCCGCGGCGAGGCGCTCAGGGCGGAGGGGCGGGGGCGGGGGCGGGCGGGGCGCTGACGCCGCGGGCGCGCTCTAGCTGCGCGATGGCGTCGCGCTCGGCGGCGACCTCGTCGGCGATCCACAGGTCGTTGAGCAGGGCGCGGGCCTGAGTCACGCAGCCGGGGCCGCTGAGGAGCTCGCCGAGGCGGTCGTTGTTGAGGGCGAGCGCCTGCTCGCGCGAGAGGGTGAAGCGCGCCACGGGGGTGGGCGTGCGCGACTGCACGTAGCGCCCGCGGAGGTCGGGGCTCACGCGCGTCTTGACCTTGTAGAAGATGAGCGAGAGGTCGCGCAGCCCCGCGTCGGCCTCAAAGGCGGCGCGCGCGCCGCCGCTGCGCTTGAGGCGCCCCGTGAGCAGCCAGCGCGCCCCCTCGCACACCTTGGCGTCGAGGTCGCCGCGCTCGAGGCTCTCTAGGTGCCACACCTCCGCGCGGTCGCGGTCGCGGCGCTCGCCCTCGTCGGGGTCGCGGTAGCGGGGGGTCGTGAGGAAGGCGTCGAGGGCCTGCGCGGGGGTGGGCTGCGCCTCGGCGCGGACGCCGCTTGCGTGGACGCTCGCAAAGAGGGCAAATAAGCCCACCGCCCTCAGCACGGAGGTGTCTCCTTGAGCCCACGTCTCTTGAACTGGCCGCCGAAGCATCCGCCTCGGCAGCCGCGCCGCGCTCGTCTTGTTTTGCATCGCGTCTCCTCGCCTTGGGGCGCGCTCGGGCCCCTGTGGGGTCTGGGGTCGTTGTGGGGAGGGGTGTGGTGGGGAGGGGTGTGGTGGGTGATGATAGCCTGTGGGGCGGTCTGGGGCAACGACGCGCGGGCGCAGGTGGACGTGGGGCTGACCGCGGGGCTCGACGAGGTGCCGGCGGCGCGCCTCCGCAGCGGGGCGTGGGTGGGGGCGGGGGCGAGCGGCGGGCGCCTCGCGCTCCGCTCGGCGCAGGCGGGGGTCGCCGCGCGCGTGGACCTCATGCCCACCCTCCTGCTCGGCGCGGACCTGTGGACGTCGGAGGAGTATGGGCTGCTGCTGCGCGGGAGCGTTGGGCTCAATGCGCCCCTCGCGCTCCCGCCGGAGTATGGCGATCAGGAGCTGTCGTTTCGCCAGAGCCACGCCTTGGTGGGCGCCCTCCGCCGCTGGCACCTCTCCGCGGCGCCCGACGCGCTGGCGATCAGCGCGGGGGTGGGCCTCCGCGCGCAGGTGGAGGAGACGCCGCCGCAGCGCCCCACCTACCTCGTGGACCGCCTCGCCCTCGGCCCCGCCGCCCTGCTGGGGGTGACGGCGCCGCTGTCGTCGTCGCTCACGCTGGGGGGGCGAGCGAGCGCATCTACGCACGTGCTCGTGCAAGAGGACCAGGCGGACTCGGGGGCGCTGTCGGGGGGGCCGCTGGGGGCGCTGGCGTGGGACGTGGCGCTCGAGCTCTCGTGGGCGCTGTCGCCCGCCCTCGCGCTGCTCGCGGACGCGGAGTGGCGCAGCGATCGGGTGCGCTTTAGCGGGTTCGGGACGCGGGCGCTGGGGGTCTATGACGCGGAGACGACGCTGGCGTTCTGGACCACGGGGGTGGCGCTGCGGGTGGCGCTGCGCTGAGGGCGTGGGGGGGCATTTTTCTGTTGAGGGTCATCTAGTTTGCAGATCGCTTTGTTTTTCCTCTAGCCTCTCTGCATGTGAGCTCAGCGCGTCACGTGAACCCGAAAAGATGTCCGCTGAGGTAGCGCGAGAGGAGAGAGCAATGCGCGTGCAGTTTTGGGGCGTGAGGGGCAGCATCGCGGTGAGCGGCGAGCGCTTCGTGCAGATGGGGGGCAACACCACCTGCGTGGTCTTGGAGCACGAGGGCCACCACCTGATCCTCGACGGCGGCACGGGCCTAAAGGCGTTTGGTGACTCACTGCACGGCAAGCCCATCACCGCCACCCTGGTCTTTACGCACGTGCACTGGGATCACATCCAGGGGCTGCCCTTCTTTGGGCCCGCCTTTCACCCAGGCTCACAGATCTCGGTCCGCGGCGTGTCGCGGGACGGCTGGCACTTTAAGGACATCCTGTCGCTGCAGATGGCGCCCCCCACGTTCCCCGTGCGCCTCAACATCCTCGTCGGCCTGCGCGAGATCGAGGACTTCAACACCTCCGCGCCGCTCGACTGCGGCCCCTTTCGGGTGTGGTCGATCGAGCAGGCGCACCCCGACGGGGTGGTGGTGTATCGGGTGGAGGCGGGGGGGCGCAGCGTGGTGTTCGCCACCGACGTGGAGCACGGGGGGGTGCCCGTGAGCGACGCGTTCGTGGAGTTCTGCCGGGGGTGCGACCTGCTCATCCACGACGCGCAGTACACCGCCGAGGAGTACGCGGGGCAGGCGGGGCCCCCGCGCAAGGGGTGGGGGCACTGCATGTGGACGGAGGCGGTGGAGGTGGCGCGGCGGGCGCAGGTGGGGCGCCTGGCGCTCTTTCACCACGATCCAGGTCGCGCCGATGAGGCGGTGCTGGCGATTGAGCGGGAGGCGCAGGCGCTCTTCGCCGGGTCGTTCGCGGCACGAGAGGGGCAGGTGGTCGACCTCGCCGCGGCGCCTTGAGCGCGGCGCGCGCGGCGGGGCGGGGGGGACGCTGGGCGGAGCTGTGGGCGGTGTACTGGGCGATGCTGCTGTGGACGGTGGCGGTGGGGTGGGCGCAGGACGCCGCGCCGTGGGTGGCGTCGTACGGGCTGCTCCTCACCGCCCTGGCGTTCGTGTATCTGCCCACGGAGGTGATGCTCCGCCGCGGCGAGGACCCGCGCGACGCGGGCGTGGGCGCCGGGCGCCCCCTGCCGGCGCTCCGCGGCGCGCTGTGGGTGGGGCTGCTGACGCTGCTGCCCTACGCGGCGGGCTACCACCTGTGGCAGCGGGCGGAGGGGCGCGCCCCGCGCCTCGCGTGGTCCTCGCTGACGCAGTGGGGTGAGGAGCTGCGCGGGGCGCCAGCGGCGAGCGCCCTCGAGGAGGGCGAGGTGCGCCTGTACGCCGAGCGCGACTCGCTCACCGTGCGCTGGCGCCTCCGCCCTGGGGAGCGCGCGCTCACGGCGCGTCTAGAGGGGTGGGGGGCGGCGCGGGTGGTGGCGCGCTCGGCGGGGGTGCGCGTGACGCGGGCGGCGGACGGCGCGGGCGAGGGCGGCGCGGGCGAGGGCGAGGCGCTGGAGCTGGCGGGGGGCGGCGAGGGGTGGCTGGGGCTGCGCGCGGACGCCCCGCGCGTGGGGTTTGAGGTCCGCGTGGACGGCGCGCCGCTCGAGGAGGGGCGCCTCCGCCTCGGGGCGCTCCGCGCGGAGAGCCCCGCGCGAGGGGAGGGGCGCCGCGACGCGTGGTGGCTGCTCTGGACCTTTGTGGCGCAGCTGCTGCTGGTGGCGATTCCGGAGGAGGTGTTCTACCGCGGCTACCTGCAGGGGCGCCTCGACGGGCTCCTGGGGCGCGACAGGCGGCTGTGGGGGGCGCCCTTCAACTGGGAGAGCGCCGCGCTGTGCAGCGCGCTGTTCGCCCTCGCCCACGTGGCCACGATTCCACACCCCGCGCGCCTCGCCGTCTTCTTCCCCAGCCTCCTCTTTGGCTGGATGCGCCGCGCCTACGGCGACACCCTCACCCCCGCCGTCTACCACGCGCTGTGCAATTTGACAGCGCAGGCGCTGTGGGGCTTCTATGCCCACGCTGCGTGAATCCGTCCCTCGCTGACCCGCCCCTCCAACCCAGCGCATCGCGCGCAGGAGCCGCCATGCCCCCCGCC
>VGTA01000043.1 GCA_016874875.1 Deltaproteobacteria bacterium
AGGGGCGACCTCCGGGGCGGGCGCAGGGGCGACCTCCGGGGCGGGCGCAGGGGCGACATCGGGGGCGGGCGCAGGGGCGACCTCCGGGGCGGGCGCAGGGGCGACATCGGGGGCAGGCGCGGGGGCGACCGCAGGGGTCACGTCAGCGGCGTCGGGCTCAGCGCTCTGGGGGCGGGGGGGAGGGGAGGGCACAGGGCGCTACTCGACGCGGGCGAGGTGGTAGCGCTTGGCGCCCCTCTTGATCACAAACACGCGCCCCTCCACCGCGTCGGCGAGCGACACGGGGGCGCGGGCGTCGGCGCAGCGGGCGTCGTTGAGACTCACGCCGCCGCCCTCCACCAGGCGGCGCGCCTCCGCCTTGGAGGCGCACACGCCGCAGCGGACGAGCAGCCCCCCCAGCGTCGCCTCGGGGCCCTCAAAGAAGCCGCGCTCGAGCTGCGTCGAGGGCACGTCGGCGAACACCTCCTCGAGCTCGCGGGCGCTGAGGGCGCTCAGGTCTCCCCCGAACATCGCCTGCGCGGCGCGCTCCGCCTGCGCCAGCGCCGCCTCGCCGTGCACGCGGCGGGTGACGTCGCGGGCGAGGGCGCGCTGCGCCGCGCGGAGGTGGGGCGCCGCCGCGTGCTCCGCCATGAGCGCCGACAGCGCCTCGCGCGAGAGCAGCGTAAAGCGCTTGAGGTGGCGCTCCACGTCGTCATCGGGCGCGTTGAGCCAGAACTGGTAGAACTGGTACGGGCTCGTGCGCGCCGCGTCGAGCCACACCGCGCCCGCCTCCGTCTTGCCGAACTTCTGCCCCGTCGCCGTGGTGACCAACGGGAACACCAGCCCGTGCCCCCGCGCCCCGCGCATGCGCCGCATCAGCTCCACCCCCGCCGTGATGTTGCCCCACTGGTCGCTGCCGCCCAGCTGCACCACGCAGCCGTGGTGGGCGTTGAGGTGCGCGAAATCGTAGGCCTGCAGGAGCATGTAGCTGAACTCCGTGAACGAGATCCCCGCGCCCTCCACGCGCCGCTTCACGGAGTCCTTGGCCAGCATGTAGCCCAGAGGGAAGTGCTTGCCCACGTCGCGCAGGAACTCGATGAAGCCCATCTGCCCGAGCCAGTCGGCGTTGTTGAGCAGGCGCGCGGGGTTGCCGGGGCGCTCAAAGTCCAAGAAGCGCGCGAGCTGCGCGCGGATGCACGACACGTTGTGCGCGAGGCGCTCCTCGTCGAGCAGGTTGCGCTCGCTCGACTTGCCGCTCGGGTCCCCCACCATGCCCGTGGCGCCCCCCACGAGGGCGATGGGGGTGACGCCGTGGCGCTGGAGGTGCACCAGGCCCATGATGGCGAGCAGGTTGCCCACGTGGAGGCTGTCGGCGGTGGGGTCAAAGCCGATGTAGCCGGCGGCGCCCGCGGCGCTGAGCGCCTCGTCGACGCCCTCGGTGGCGTCAAAGATGAGCCCGCGCCAGGACAGCTCCTGCAGGAGGGGGTGGGTGTGGGGGGGGCGCTCGCCGCTCATCTCGCTCATCTCGCTCATCTCGCTCATCTCGCTCATCTCGCTCATCTCGCTCATCTCTGCCGCTGCTCCTAGTCATGGCGATCCGCTCAGGGCGCCCTCTCTCCAACACAAGGCCCCCTCATATCAGACCCAAGCCTTGGAGTCGAGCCCCTCTCAGCGCCCCTCTCAGCGCTCCTCTCAGCGCTCCTCTCAGCGCTCCTCTCAGCGCCGCTCTCAGCGCCGCTCTCAGCGCCGCTCTCAGCGCCCCTCTCAGCCCCCAAACATCGACGGCGTATTCTCGTCCTCGGCGCGCATCACGATCACCGTGATGTTGTCGGTGCCGCCCCCCTCGTTGGCGAGGTGGATGAGCTGATTCGTCATCAGGTCGAGGTCGTGGGCGTGGCGCGACATCGTCTCCGCGATCAGGGCGTCGCTCACGAGGTCGCTGAGCCCATCCGAGCAGATCAAGAACAGATCGTCCGTGTACACCGAGGAGCGCGTCACCTCCACCTGCACGTCCTCCTCCAAGCCCACCGCGCGGATGATCACGTTGCTCGACGTCTTGCTCCGCGCCTCCTCAGGAGTCATGTGGAGCACATGAATCAGGTGGTTGAGCAGCGAGTGGTCCATGGTGAGCTGATTAAAGCTGCCGCGGCGCAGGCGGTAGCAGCGGCTGTCGCCCACTGAGGCGATCAGCAGCTCGTTGTTGGCGGCGAGCGTGGCGGTGACCAGCGTGGTGCCCATGCCGAAATACTTGGGCTCCTTGATCGAGCGGTTGTAGATGCGCACGTTGGCCACGCGCGCGGCGTTGACCAGGGCGTTCTCCTCTAGACTCTGCGCCAGGTCACGGTCAAAGGGCCAGCGGAGGTTGGGGGCGCGCAGCGTCTCCGTCATAAAGCGGCTCACCTCCTCCACCGCCATCTGGCTCGCCACCTGCCCCGCGGCGTGCCCGCCCATGCCGTCGGCGAGAATCCACAGCCTGTGGGCGTTGAGCACCCGAAACGCGTCCTCGTTGACCTTGCGCTGGCGCCCGACGTGGCTGCGGCCGACTCCTACCATCTTGTGGGGCATCTGAGGGGCTCCTCGATCACGGTCAGCTGTGGACGCGCTGACCTCGGCGATGTTGAAGAGCGGGTGGCTCAATGTCAAACGAGACGCGCTAGCTTGCCGTTTTTCGCTTGCCGTTTTTCGGCTTGCCGCTCTTCGATTTTGATTGTATATCTTAAAAAGTCTTGTCTTAATACAAGACCACTCAATGCATCAAGATACAGGAGCGTCGGTTGAGCGCACAAATAAAGAGATATGAGTGGCTTTATCGCTGTGAAATCAAAGGCATACAGTCTTTTATTCAGCGAGGCTCAACCTTAAAAGAGCTCTCTGGGGCGAGCGCGATGATCGACGCCCTCATGGAGAAGGGGTCCTCATCAGAGCTACAGACGCTCCGCGAAGGGGCAGAAGAAGAGGGCTCTCAAGAGGCGGTGAGCGCGCGCAACGACCAAATAGCGCTCAAGATGAATTGGGGGCTCCTAGGGCAGGCGCTCCATCAAATCGCACCGAACGCGCTCGTCCTCTACTCCGCGGCGGGCGGCGCCACCCTCTCGTTCCCAGAGGGCACCAGCCACGAGCTGAGGGCGTGGGTCACCACCTGGCCCATCTGGGTGCAGCGCAAGCTCCCCGGCGTGCACCTCAGCCAAGCGTGGGTCCACATCGACGACGCCGGCGGCGACCCAATCGCCGCCCTCGCGGCGCGCCTAGCCGTGGCGCGCAACCTGCCCTACGCGGAGCTCCCGCAGGTGGGCCCCATCGTCGAGCGCACCACGAGCGGCACCGCGGCGGTGGGCTACTACCAGAAGCCCGAGCGGCGCGGCAAGGGGCGCCTCGTGGACGCCGCCTCCCGCGAGCAGCTCCGTTTCGCGCATGAGCGACCCGGCAGGGCGGACGAGCAGCTCCTCACAGGCGACGCGCCCAACGCGCCGCGCAGCGCGCTACAGCTCCGCCTCCGTAAGCGCTTTTTCCCCGACCTCAAGGATGAGCACCTGCTCCCCGTAGATCACGAGGACCTCGCCGGCGCCACCCCTGGCGAGCGCTCCTATCTAGCGGTGATCCACGCGGACGGCAACCGCATCGGGCGGCACCTCCGCGGGCTCAGCGTTGATGAGATCAGCGTGTTTAGCCAGGCCCTCGCGAAGGTCACCCTCCACGCCACTTGGGAGGCGTGTGATCAGTACCTTCAGCCTGAGGAGGGCTCCACCTTCGCCCTCGGGCGCCCGATCGTCATCGGGGGAGATGACCTCACGGCGGTGGTCCGCGCCGATAAGGCCATCGGCTTTGTGCGCGCATACCTAGAGGCGTTTGAGCGTATCTCGCGTGACCTGATCTGCGCGCGCGGGCTCCTCAGAGACTCAAGCGTGCAGACGCTCACTGCCTGCGCGGGGGTCGCGTTTGTGCGCGCCGGTCACCCCTTCAAGGACGCCCTGCACCTCGCGGAGGAGCTGTGTACATCAGCCAAAACGGCGTGGCGGAACAGCCTCTCTGCCCAAGCAGGAGCGGAGGTCAGCGCAGCGGAGGGCGGCGCAGCGGAGGGCGGCCCCTCCCTGATCGCCTTCCAGCGCGTCACGGACTCTGTGGCCTACCTCGACCAGCGTGTGGACAGAGTGGGCCCAGAGAAGGCCACCAGCGAGCGCCCGTGGCGCCGCCTTGGGCCCTACCACCTCGATGGAGGGGCGCTCGCGGACGACGCGCGCGCCCGCGGCTTCTGCTCGATCGAGCAGATACTCAGCGCCGCCGACGCGCTGAGCTCAGAGGAGGTCGCCTCAGGGCGCGTGCGCGGGGTCGTAGACTGGGTGAGCCGCGCCGCGGAGGGGCTTGACCCCATCTACGCGGAGCGCGAGTGGGAGAGGATCGAGCAGATCAACACAGACAGGGCTCGCAAGCGGGAGCGCCGCCAAGAGGCTACTCAGCACGGCTGGCGAGCGGCGCGCGCGGCGCTCGCGGAGATACACCCCGACCTGCTGAGAGGGCCGTGGCTCAACGCCCGAGGCCTCAGGCGCTCGCCCTGGGTTGAGCTCTACGAGCTGATCGCCTGCGACGTCGCGCGCGGCGAGGCACGCGCTAGATGAGTGACCACACGCCACACAACACACCGCGAGAGGGCGGCGCGATGACCCAAGACTACACGCTCAAGATCGAGCTCTTTGGCCCCTGGCGCAGCGGCACAGGCCGCGGGCGGGGCGCCCACGTGGACGCCGAGGCGCTCCGCGACTCGCTCGGCCTCCCCATGCTCCCCGGCAAGCAGCTCAAGGGGCTGATCCGCCACGCGCTCGAGACGGGCGCCGCCCTCGGCGGGGGCTGGGGCTTCGCGCTCGCCGACCAGCTCTGCGGCTTCGGCGACGCCTCCTCCCTCGACGCGCGAGGGCGTGAGGGCGTGACGCGCGAGGACGACGGGCAGCGCAACGTGAGCCGCTTTGAGACCACGCAGGGCGCCCTCGCGATCTCCTCGGCGCGCCTCGCGCCCGACCTGCGCGCGTACTTCGCCGCCCTCTTGAGCCATGAGGGCACCAAGACCCGCGCGCACCGCGAGGCGAGCGCCCTCTTCTACGCGCAGCGCCAGACTAAGATCGACGAGCGCGGCCTCGTGGAGCCCGGCACCCTGCGCACCATCGAGGTCTGCGTCCCGCTCACCCTCTACGCCCATGTGCAGGGCGCCTTGAGCGCAGAGCAGCGCCGCGACCTTGAGCAGTCGCTCAAGCTCATCCGCGCCGTGGGCAGCAACACCACCCGCGGCCTCGGCCGCGCCCAGCTCACGCTCTGCGATGGAGCCCCAGACGCGGTCGCGGCGCGCGACGCCGCGCAGGAGGGACGCTGAATGATCAGGCTCTGCTACACGCTCACCCTCACCGACCCCGCCTCCCTGAGCGGCGCCCCCGGGCGCGGCATAGGCGGGGGGCTTGATTTTGTCCCTGGCGCCAACCTGCTCGGCTTAGTGGCGCGCCACTACGCCGAGGCGCAGGCGCGTGGGCTCTCGTGGGACCTCTTCCATAGCGGTCGCGTCCGCTTTGGAGACGCCCGCCGCTACCCGCAGGGCGAGCGCGCCCCCTCAGTCCGCTCGCCGCTGAGCCTGCACGCGCCTAAGGGGGTAGACAAGGCGGACGCCCAAGCGCACACCCTCAACTTCACGCGCTTCGCGCTAGACGCGCGCACCGACGTCCTCGGCGGCGGGCAGCAGCTCGAGCTCGTCCGCTCGGAGCTGACCCCGAGCGGCGACGCCGTGAGCGCGCCAAGAGAGCAGGGCTACCTGCTCAAGACCGCCATCAACATCCAGACCCAGCGCGCCGACGAGGGGCGGCTCTTTGGGCACAGCACCCTCAAGGAGCAGCTCCGGTTTGGCTTCAGCGTCTCCATCAGCGACGGCGAGGGGGCGAGCGTGGAGGAGCTCAAGCGCTTTGTGGAGGAGAAGCTCGCGCTGCGAGCGAGGGTGGGGCGCGCGCGCAGCGCCGAGTTCGGCGGCGTCACGCTGTCTCGCGTAGAGCCCACAGAGGCGCGCGCCTGGGAGGGGTGGAGCTTTGGGCACGGTGAGCGTCAAGACGCGCTCTTTGAGCTAGACGGCGACGAGCTTGCCTGCAGCTATCTGCTGATGAGCGACGCCTGCCTGCTCGACCCGCAGACCGCCCAGCCCACCCTCAGCCCCGCCCCCGAGCACCTCGGGCTGAGGAGCGCGGAGGGCTTTGTGGTGGACAACGAGCGCACCTTCCTGCGCGCCACCCGCTGGAGCCCCTTCAACGCCCACCGCGCGCGCCCCGACATGGAGCGCGTGGCGCTCCTCGCGGGCGGCGTGATCACGGTCCGCGCGCCGCGCGCCGCGTGGGGGGGCCTGCGCTGGGAGGATCACACCGCGCGCCTCTCGCGCGGGCTCGGCGCCTACACCGCCGAGGGCCTCGGCGAGGTCTGTGTTGGCCACCCGCTCTTGTTGGGGGAGACCCCGCTGCGCGACATCTGCGCGTCGGGGCAGGCGGCGCGCGGCGCGCGCGACGCCTCCCTGCCCGCTCCTCCCGCCGCCGCGCCAAGAGGCTTGGTCGGGGCTTGGGTGAAGCAGCAGGTCACGGAGCTGCTCCTCGACGAGCACGCGCAGAAGCTCGCCAAGACGCTTGTGGAGAAGCGTTTCGAGGGCTTTATCTCTTCAGAGGGGACCCCCTCCCAGACGCAGTGGCGCGCCGTAGAGCGTCAGGCGCGCGAGCTGATACACTCAGAGCTCGGGCAGCGTCTCCTCTCTCAGCGCCTCTTTGGAGATGTGAAGGTCCGCGCGGCGGTTGACCCGCATGAGTCGGACGCAGGGCGCAAGGAGCGCGAGCGCTCCGTGGCGTCGCGCGAGCAGGGGCTGCTCATGCGCGGTAAACAAAAGCAGGCGTGGCGCATCAACAACGACGACCTCGACGCGGTGATCAACAATCGGGGCTCCCTGCCTGCAAAGACCTCCGTGGGGGTCTGCCTCGCGCGCGTCGTCACAGGCGAGCACATCCAGGCGGAGCAGGCGACGCTCGACGAGCTCAGACAGGCGCTCTCTCCGTATGAGTCTAAAGACCGGGACATCGTGGAGCGCCTCACCCCGCTCGTGACGGTCCACTTAGCGCGGACGATGTCGCAGAAGGTGCAAGAGAAGAGCAGAGAAGAGCAAGCGCGCCCGCAGTCGACGGCGCTGCCCACCCACTCAACACAGCTCTCGCCTGAGGGCTCCTCAAGCGACGACTTTAGAGGCGGGGTGCAGCTATCTCAGGCCCCGCGCGCCCCTCAGCCTCATCAAAACCAGTCGAATCAACAGCGGCGCGGGAGGCGCTGAGAAGATGCTTGGCATACACGAACTGAAGTGGCTCCACATCGCCCGCGTCACGGTCGAGCTCACCTCCCCGCTCACGATCGGCTCTGGCGACGAGGGGAGCCTCGAGGACTCCCCGGTCGTGCGCGACGCGAGCGGCCTGCCCATGATCCCCGCCACGAGCCTCATCGGCGTGCTGAGGAGCCTCTGGACCGCCCAGCGCGGTGAAGACGAGGCGGGGGCGCTCTTTGGATACCAGCGAGGAGATAAAGGGCAGCGCTCCTACATCTCCTCCTCGTCGGGCGTGCTCCACGACTCCACGGACCGCCCCGCGGCGCCGCTCATCGTCGCGGCGGAGGGCGGGCTTGACCCGCTCCTCGGGACGGCGATGACGAGCCTCGTGGTCCGCGACCACGTGCGCCTCAACAGCAGCGGCGTGGTGGACGGGCGCGGCAAGTTTGACCGCACCGCCGTCCACGCGGGGCACCGCTTCACCTTTGAGCTCTCGCTGCGCGGCAAAGACCTCGCGAGCCACGAGGAGTTTAATCTCCTCCTCGCCCTCCTCCACGCCCCCGAGACGCGCCTTGGCGCCAAGACTGGGAGCGGGGCGGGGGCGTTTAGGGTGGTGCGCTGCCTCGTGGGGCGCTTTGATCTGAGCGACTCAGAGGATTTCAACAGGTACCTCGCACACCCCGTAGACCTGCGGCGCCCCGCGCCCGCTCTGCAGAGCTTCACCCCGCCCCCCTACACGCCGCGCGGCGCCGTGGCCGCCCTCAGCGTTGCGCTGCGCCCGATCTCTAACTGGCTGCAAGGCGGCGGTGAACTCGAGCGCCACTCCGACAAGGACGGCAAGGGCCCCAAGATCGTCCCTTACCAAGAGCCGAAGGTGGTGTGGGCGCAGGAGGGCGGCAAGCTCAAGGGGCGCCTCGAGCGCGCGGCGAGCGAGCAGAGCGACTACCTCCTCACGGGCTCCTCGCTGCGCGGCGCCCTCCGCCACCGCGCCGCGTTTCATATGCGGCGCCTGATCGGCGCGTGGGCCTCCCCCTCCTACATGAGCGCGCAGCGGGGCGCGGAGGGGCAGGCGGGCGGTGACATCGACCCCCTCGACCCCGCCACCCTGCGCGGCATGCACATCCTGTTTGGGGAGATCAACGACTCGCGCTCAAAGGAGGGGCGCGGCTGGCGCGGCTGCCTCCAGACCTGTGACATGCGCGTGCCCGCCGAGTCCGTCAAAGAGGTGACCTACGACCACCTCTCCATCGACCGCTTCAGCGGCGCCCCCCTCAGCGGTCACCTCTTCTCCGACGTGGCGCTCGCCCCAGCGGAGTCGCTCAGGATGTCCCTCACCCTCTCGCTCAAGGCGCCGCGCGCCTTGCGAGACGAGGAGCAGGCGGCCCTCAAGGTAGCGTGCTACGCGCTCCACCTCGCCCTGCGCGACCTCACGGAGGGCCGCCTGCAGCTCGGCGCCGGGGCGGGGCGCGGCTACGGCTACTTTGAGCGCGCCGAGGCGGCGCGCCCGAGCTGGCGCGGCGACGGCGAGCTCCACGCGCACCTCAACGGCGCCCCCCCGCGCCCCGATGACCTCGCCGCTGCGCGCGCGCTCAACTCACATCAACTCATCGCAGGGGCCTGAGAGCGATTATGTCAAAGACCACCTTCATTGACCCCATCGAGCTCCCCACCTGCGCCCTCACGGTGAGCCGCGAGCGCCTCACCCACGAAGAGGCCCTCGCGCGCCTCCGAGACTTCTGCGCGCAGGGCGGGCGCGGCTGGGCGCTCTGGGCGAGCGAGGTGCGCCGCGTGCGCGCCGCCGCCGACCTCGAGGAGTCGAGCGCACGCGGTCGCCTCATGAACGCCGAGCTCGCGCGCGGCAGCCACCACCGTGGCGATGCCGAGAGCCTCCACGTGACCTATGAGCTTGACCCGCTCACCGGCGAGGGGGGCTGGGTGGCGCAGCTGATCAAGCACTCGGCGGGCGACAGCCACTTCTATGTGCCGCAGACCATGATCGCCATCGAGCCAGGCGCGCGCCCGAGCACGCAGACCGAGACGCGCGCGCGCTATCTCGTGTACTGGGAGCGCCGCCCCGCCGCCCTCGAGGGCGACGCCCTCCGCCAGGGCCTCTACTCCGCCGCGCCGTGCTGCGCGCGTTTCGTGGACTTTTAGGAGAGACCGCTCACATGGATCGCATCGCCTCTCAATATAACTTTGTCCCGCTCCCCGCCTCCGGCGAGCCCGTCTTGCCTGAGTGGGCAGAGCAGGTGAGCATGGACGTGCCGTTCCGCGACGGCGTCTGTGGGCACATCGACATAGAGCTCGAGGCTCAGAGCCCCCTGTTCATCCGCGGCGCTCAGCAGCAGCGCGGGCAGGTGCAGGAGCCCTACACGGACCACGCCGGCCGTTTCGCGGTGCCTGGCACGAGTCTGCGCGGCATGCTCCGCAGCGTCATCGAGATCGCCTCCTTTGGCAAGCTCGGCCCCGTCAACGACTCCACCTTCGGCCTCCGCGACCTCAAGACTCGCCACCTCTACGGCGACTACATGGCCGACATCCAGCGCCGCGAAGACAGCAACAAGAACGAGCCCATGACTCTCGTGAACGCCGGGTGGCTCTCTCGTGAGCTCGATCCCGCGGACCCAAGCCAGCACGTGTATAAGATCTATCCGTGCCATTTCGCGCGGGTTGAGTACGCGGCGCTTGAGCAGTTCGCGCGTCACGAAACGATCAAGCTGCCCTCGTTTAACCCCAACGACAAGCAGAGCGCCGTGCGCAAATACAAGCAGTGGGGAGAGCACGCGTGGCGCTTCTTCACGATTCCGATCCGCCGCCTCGTCTCGCGCGGCGCCGTCTCGGCGCGGCTCAAGCTCAAGCGCCTGAGCGACTACGGCGAGCACCACGCCAGCGGCGTCCGCCACGCCGGGCGCTTTGTGTTTACGGGGCAGCCGCAGAACAGGCAGCGCGGCGAGAAGCGCAAGAAGCACCACGACTTCTTCTTTTATGGGAGCACGGGCGACGCGCCCCTCGCGGTCACCCGCGCGCAGCTCGAGAGCTTTGAGCTGATTCACGCCGACGGCGCCGAGCAGCACCGCGATGAGCTCAACCCCAACGAGGAGTGGGGCTTTTGGAAGAAGCGCCTCAAGACGCTCAACACCCTCAACGCCAGCGTGAGCCCCGAGGAGCGCCTCGGCGCCAGCGTGCCCGTCTTCTTTATTGTGGACCCACAGAAGGGCAACGAGCCCCCGCGTCTGCGCTCCTTTGGGCTCGCGATGATGTTCCGCCTCGCCTATGACATGAGCGTCCACGACGTCCTCGCCCAGAGTCAAAAGCACCACACGAGCCCCGACCTCGCCGCGCTGATGTTTGGGTATGCCGAGCTCAACGATAAAGACAAGCAGGGGCACGCCAAATCAGCGCTCCGCGGCCGTGTGGCGGTGGGGCAGGCCTCGCTCGTGGGCGACGCGAGCAAGGTGGCGGCGCCCGTCAAGGCGGTCCTGAGCGCCCCGAAGCCCACCTTCTACCCCGCCTACATCCGCCAAGGCGTCAAGGACGGCGGCGCGCCCGAGACGCAGATGAAGGGCGCGGGGTACCGCTGGGTGTCGTACATGCGCGAGACGAAGCCGCGCCTCCGCGGCTGGAAGCGCTACCTCGCCCGCAACAAGTGGGTGGAGCGCCCGCGCCTCCCCGAGAAGGCGGGCGAGAGCGTGATGACCACCTTCACGCCGGTGAAGCAGGGCGCGCGCTTTCGCTTTCGGCTGACGGTGCACAACCTGCGCGAGGTGGAGCTCGGCGCCCTGCTCTGGGCGCTCGACTTTGGCGGCTCCGCCGGCGCCGCTCACGCCCTCGGCATGGGGCGCCCCTTGGGCTACGGGCGGGTCCGCCTCAAGCGCGTGGCGCACGCGCTCTACAGCAACGAGGATGTGTTCTTTGAGCACCCCCTCGCCGCTGAGCGTCTCACCCAGAGCGTGGACCTCTTTAGGGGCTACATGGCGCACAAGACGCAGGGCGCCTGGGCGGGCTCCGAGACCCTCCGAGAGCTCTGCCTGTGCGCCACGCCGCACCCCTCGGGGCAGGACCCGGAGCACATCCGGCACCCCGAGATCGCGCACCCGAGGAACGGCAACGAGTTTCAAGACTACAAGGCCAATGGCGCGCGCTTGCCCCTTCACGGCGAAGACGGCGCCTACGCGCAGCTGGGGCGAGCGCTCAAGGAGCGTGAGACGAAGGCCCCTTGGCGTCCAAGCGAGGGGTGATGGGCGCCTAGGATTCGTGGTAGGGTGCGCGCCGCGGCTCGCCGCTCGCCCCCCCCTCCGCGGAACGCGCCTAGAGCG
>VGTA01000044.1 GCA_016874875.1 Deltaproteobacteria bacterium
CACCACCTCCGCCCCATAGACGGGCGCGCCCGCCTCGTCGCGCCCCTGCGCGAAGGCGATGGCGACGGGCACCTCGGTGGTGACGCCGTCGTCGCCCACGCGGGATTCGGGCGCGTCGCGCGAGATCCTCACCACGAGGTCGCGCACGGCGCTCGGCGGCGCCGCCTGGAGGCTGAGGGCGTAGTCCACCCCCGCCAGCGCCGCCCGCAGAGAGAAGGGGCGCCCCTCCGCGGCGTCGCCCGCCAGCGCCTCGGGGCGCACCTCCAGCACCACCCCCTCGCGCCAGAGCGGCGTGTAGGTGTGCTCTAGGGTCGCCCCGGCGGTGGTGGGGGGGGTGAGCAGCTCGGAGAGGTAGAGGGGCTTGTCGTTCAAGTAGGGGATCAGCTGAATCTTGTGCGCGCGCCCCGCCACGAAGCGCGCCCCGTCCGCGAGGCGCGTGTCGCCGCCGAGCTTGGCGGCGGCGCCGCCGTAGTACACGTGCGCCTCCACGCGCGTCGCCTTGACGAGCCGGATGGGCACCTCGCGCACCACCTCGCCGCCGTCCTTGAACACGAGCGACGCCGCCCCCTCCCCCACGAGCTCAAAGCGCTGCCGGACCACGCCGCCCGCCCCCTGCGCCTCCGGCGGGGCGCCCTCCCCCGCCGGCGCCTCGCAGAGCGCCTCCCCGAGGCAGGGCCCCGCCCCCTCCACCTCGAGCGCGCCGTCGAGGTCGGCGATGGGCTTGAGGAGCGCGGGGTCGCTCGACTCGACGGCGAGGTCCTCGCTCTGGCTCTGCTCGCCGTAGAAGCTGATGGTGACGCGCTGCCCCGTCGCGTAGGTCCGGGTGAGGCCGCCGATGAACTTGCCGACGTCGTCGTGGGTGCTGTAGCCGCTCGGCAGGGTCGATTCGCAGGCGGCGAGCAGGGCGAGCAGGGCGAGGGCGCCGCAGCGGGCGAGGCGCGGGCGGCGCGGGTGGCGCGGGTGTGTCTTCATGATGAGTGATCCTGTGGGGGGGGGCTATGGAATCCGGATGTGGCGTGAGCCTCTCGGAGCGTAGCACTTCCCCCTCGAGTCAGCGCAACGCCGCAAGCCCCCCGGGCTGCTCAGCGGAGGGGGGCGGGGCCGCGGCTCCTCGTGGCTGCTCGCCGCGCTGAGCGCGCTCGCCCTCCGCCGCGCGCCCGCTACACGCTAGACGCGCCCCCCGCGCTCTGATACAACCCCCCCGCGCCGCTCACGCGCGCAAGACCCCTCTCCACGGAGCCCCCCCACCCATGCGATTCCTCACAGAGCTCAAGAGAACACACAACAACGGCGCCCTCCGGGGCACCGACGTCGGCGCCGAGGTGGTGCTGATGGGGTGGGTGCAGGCGCGCCGCGACCACGGCGGCTGCACCTTCATCGACCTCCGTGACCGTGAGGGCGTCACCCAGCTCCGCTTCGACCCCACGCTCAACGACGACGCCTACCAGGTCTCCATCGCCGCGCGCAGCGAGTTCGTCATCGCCGTCCGCGGCGTGGTGGAGAGCCGCGGCGCCAACGCCAACGCCAAGATTCCCACCGGCGAGGTCGAGGTCGCCATCCACGAGGCGGCGATTCTCAACGAGGCGGCGCCCCCCCCCTTCCCCATCCGCGACGAGGTGGACGCCGGCGAGCCCCTGCGCCTCAAGTACCGCTTCCTCGACCTCCGCCGCGCCCCCCTGCAGCGCGCCATGCGCGTCCGCTCGCAGACGGCGATGGCGGTCCGCAACTTCCTCGTGAGCCAGGGCTTCTGGGAGTTCGAGACGCCCATCCTCACCAAGGCCACCCCCGAGGGCGCGCGCGACTACCTCGTGCCCAGCCGCGTCCACCCCGGGCGCTTCTACGCCCTCCCGCAGAGCCCGCAGCTCTTCAAGCAGCTCTTTATGGTGGGCGGCTACGAGCGCTACTTCCAGATCTGCCGCTGCTTCCGCGACGAGGACCTGCGCGCTGAGCGCCAGCCCGAGTTCACGCAGATCGACATGGAGCTGTCGTTCGTGACGCCCGAGGACGTGTACGAGGTGGTGGAGGGGCTCCTCGCCGCCGTGTTCAAGGAGGTCAAGGGCCTCGACATCCCCCGCCCCTTCCCCCGCATGCCCTACGACGAGGCGATGCGCCGCTACGGCAGCGACAAGCCCGACGTGCGCTACGACCTCGAGCTCTGTGACGTGTCGGACCTCGTGGCCACCTCCAGCTTCAGCGTCTTTAGCGGCGCCGTGGCGGGCGGGGGGTCCGTGCGGGCGGTGCGCCTGCCCAAGAGCGTGGGCGACCTCACGCGCAAGGAGCTCGACGGGCTCACGCGCGTGGTGGCGGAGTACGGCGCCAAGGGCCTCGCCTGGTGCCGCCTCAAGGAGGGCGGCGAGTGGCAGTCCACGTTCGGCAAGTTCCTCGAAGAGGGCGCCCTCCAGGCGCTCGGCGCGCGCCTCGGGCTCGAGGAGGGCGACCTGGCGTTCTTTGTGGCCGACTCCGACAAGGTGGTGTTCGCCGCCCTCGGCGCCCTCCGCCAGCACCTCGCGCGCCACTTTAAGCTCACGCGCGACGACGACTACCGCTTCCTGTGGGTGGTGGACTTCCCCTCCTTTGAGTACTCCGAGGAGGACAAGCGCTACTACGCCATGCACCACCCCTTCACGGCGCCCAAGCCCGAGCACGTGGGCCTCATGGCCACCGACCCGCTCAAGGTGCAGGCGCAGGCCTACGACGTGGTGCTCAACGGCTATGAGCTCGGCGGCGGGAGCATCCGCATCCACAGGGCGGAGGTGCAGGCGCAGATGTTTAAGACGCTCGGGCTCAGCGAGGAGGAGAGCCGCAGCAAGTTCGGCTTCCTGCTCGACGCCCTCTCGTTCGGCACGCCCCCCCACGGCGGGCTCGCCATCGGCATGGACCGCCTGGTGATGCTCCTCTTGGGCACGCAGAGCATCCGCGACGTGATCGCGTTCCCCAAGACCATGAAGGCGTCGTGCCTGATGACGCAGGCGCCGTCGCTGGTGGACGCCGGGCAGCTCGCTGAGGTGCACGTGGGCGTGCTGAGCGGCAAGGAGGACGTGGGGGTGGAGGAGGTGGAGGAGCCCTGAGCGCGCCGCTGACTCTCCTCGCTCTCCAGGGCGCCCTCGCGCGCGGCGAGGCGCCGAGCGCCGAGGAGGTGGCGTCGGCGCTGCGCGCGCCCGCCGCGCCCCCGCCCGCCGCGCCCCCGCCCGCCGCGCCCCCGCCCGCCGCCCCCGCCCTGCACGTCACCTGCGCGCCGAGCGGGGTGGGCAAGAGCGCGTGGGTGGCGCGCGCTCACCCCGGCGCGGCCGTCGTGTGCATGGACGACCTCCGCCTCGCGCTCACGGGGCGCGCGGAGGACCAGTCGCGCAACCGCGAGGTCTTTGCGCTCGCCCTAGAGCGCCTCCGGGGCCACCTCGCGCGCGGCGAGGAGGCGGTGTGGGACGCCACGTCGCTCACGCGCGCCCACCGCGCGCCCCTGCTCGCGCTCGGGGAGGGCGCGGGGGCGCGCGTGCGCCTCGAGGTGCTCGTGGCGCCCCTCGATCGCGCCCTGCGCGGCAACCTCGCCCGGGCGCGCCAGGTGCCAGAGGAGGTGATTCGGGCGCAGTACGCGCGCTGGGAGCTGCCCGCGCGCGACGAGGCGGGCGAGGTGGTCTACTTGGTCCCCGACCCGTCGCGTCCCTGGGGGTGGCGGGCGCTCTGAGGGGCCCCTCCCCCCGAGCGCGCCTCCTCTGTGGCTTCTCACCTCGAGCGGCGCGATGTATATAGAGCATCCACAGCGGCGTGCCGCCCGCGCCGCCCGCTCAAGGGCGTCCCACTTGAAGAGTCCCCTCCCCCTCCCCGCCCTCGCGGCGCTGCTCCTCTTGGCCCTGTGCGCCCCCGCGCGCGTCCTGTGCGCCGCCCCCGCTCCCGCCCCCGCCGCCACCCCCGACGACATGGCGCGCTGGCTAGCGGGGCTGCCGCCCCTCGGCGAGGGCTTCCCGCCCGCCGCCACGCAGATCGCCGCGTGGAGAGCCCACGCCGCCGCCGTGGGGCGGCTGTGGGCGGAGGGCGCGGCGCCGGCGCGGGCGAGGGTGCGCGGGTGGGTGGAGGCGCAGGGGCTCGCCGGGGACGCGCGCCCGGTCTTTTACCCGTTCTCGGGCCCCGACCTCCTCAACGCCCTGCAGCTGTTCCCCGACAGCCGCGACTACCTGCTCGTCGCCCTCGAGGACGAGGGGCTCCTCCCCACCCCGCCCCGAGACGCGCGCGACGTCGGCGAATCGCTCAAGACGCTCCGCGCCTACCTCGCCGGGCACCTCGCGCGCAACTTCTTCATCACCCGCGAGATGAGCGGCAAGCAGGGCAGCCCCCGCCTCGGCGCCGCCCCCTACAGCGGGGTGACGGCGGTGCTGCTCAGCACGCTCGCGCTCCTCGACTATGAGGTGCTCTCGTACCGCGCCGTCGCCCTCAGCCCCTCCGGGGACCTCGAGGGCGCCCCCGCGCCCCCCGCGCCGCCCCCCGGCCTGCCGCCCTGGGCGTGGGTCACCGGGGTGGAGGTGCACTTTCGCCCCCGCCTCGCCCCCGGCGCCCCCCCGCCCCCCCCCCGGCGCGTGGTGTTCCTCAAGGGCAACCTCAACGACGAGCGCCTGCACCGGCAGCGCGGCTTCGCGGCGCACCTCCTGCGGCGCGGCGAGTTCAACGCCCTCGTCAAGGCCGCCTCGTACCTCATGCACATGCGCGGCTTTGACGACGTGCGGAGTCTCATCCTCGCCCGCGCCCGCCGCGTGGTCATGGACGACACCGCCATCCCCTACCGCCTCGTCCGGGAGCGCGCGGCGGAGTGGGACGTGGCCCTCTTTGGGAGCTACGAGCAGCCGCCGCCGAGCTCCACGACCTTCGCCAAGCACTGCCAGCCCGACCTGCGCGCCGACTTCAAGGCGCGCGCGCCCGCGCCCCTGCCGTTCAAGTTTGGCTACTTTGTGACCCAGCCGCACCTCCTCCTGCTCACGCGGCGCGCCGGCGCCCCCCTCGCCGCCCCCGCCTTTGACCTGAGCAACCGCTACGGCGTGGAGGTCTTTTTTGAGGGCGCGGGTGGGTGCGAGCGGGGGCAGCAGCGCGTCCTCCGCGCCCCCCACCCGTCGGCGCGCCCCGCCCCCCCGCCCCCCCCCCGCCCGCCAGTGGAGCCGCCGCAGACGCCATGACCCACCCCCTGACCCACGCCCCCACCCCTCGCCGCCCTCGCGCCCAGAACGCGCTCCTGTCCGCGCTCCTGCCCGCCCTCCTGCCCGCGCTCCTGCTGGCCGCCGCGCTCGCCCCCGCGCCCGCCGCCGCCGCCCCCACCCCCAAGGGCGCCGCCCCCGCCACCAAGGGCGCCCCCCCCCGCGACACTCTGCGCGAGGAGACTCTGGAGGGGGGCATCCACGTGCACCTCAAGGGCAAGGCGGGCTCCACCCACATCTGGACTCCCCCCGGCTACGACTACCACACCGCCGGCGCGGTCATCTACGTGCACGGCTACAACTCCAGCGCCGACCGCGCCTGGCGCGAGTTTCAGCTCCCCAAGCAGTTCAGCGCGAGCCGCCAGAACGCCATGTTCATCGTCCCCGAGGCCCCCAAGAGCAAAAACGACAAGGTGAAGTGGACGGCGCTCACCGACCTCCGGCGGCACATCATCCAGCACAACGTCCGCGTCCCCGGGGGGCACTGGGTGGTGGTGGGGCACTCGGGCGCCTACCGCACCATGACCCACTGGGTGGACTACAGCAAGGTGACGGAGATGATTCTGCTCGACGCGCTCTACAGCGGGCAGGAGGAGTTTACGCAGTTCGTCGAGCACCCCAAGGGCAAGCGCCTCATCCTCATCAGCTCCGACACCTCGCGCGCCTCCAAGCGCTTTATCGAGCGCTTCCCCTACGCCACCCTCGAGCCCAAGATGCCCGACTCCTATGAGGGCTTCTCCCGCCGCGCGCGCCGCGCCAAGCTGCTCTACATCCAGTCGCAGTTCGGGCACAAGGCGATCGTCGCCAACCGCGCCGTCATCCCCCTCCTGCTGCGCCTGACGCCCCTGAGGCTGCTCCCTTGAGGGGCGCGGCGCGGCTCCTGAGGGCGACGCTCCTAGGGGTGACGCTCCTCGGCGCGCTCGCGCGCGCCTCGAGCGCTGGGGCGGCGGGGGGGGAGGGCGCGGGGGAGGGCGCGGGGGAGGTGGAGGTGCCGGTGGACCGAGGGCGGGCGCGGGAGGGGTGGGGGGACCTCGTGCGCCTCCTCGCCGACCGCGACCTCCTCGCCCGCCGCCTCGGCCCCGCCCTGTTCGCGCCCCTCCCCTCGCCGCGGGCGCTCGTGGGGCGCGTGGAGCGCGGCACGGGGGGGCAGCCGCGCCTCTACTACTACAGCTACCTCGACACGGCGTTCCGCGACCGCGACGCGCACTTCCACCCCGCCTCCACCGTCAAGCTCGCCGCGGCGGTGGGCGCGCTGATCAGCGTGGGGCGCTACGCGCTGACGGGGGCGGCGGAGGTGGAGATGCGCGGCCTCGACGGCCCCTACCGCGGCCCGCTGCGCGACCTCATCTATGAGGCGCTGATGCACAGCTCCAACCCCAGCTATAACCTGCTCATGGAGATCGCCGGGCTCGACGAGGTCAACGAGAGGCTGCTGTCGCCGCGCTGGGGGCTGCCCACCTATGAGCTGCGCTCGCGCTACGGGGGGCGCGCGCGGGGCAAGGGCTTCCGCGACTCGCCAGAGGTGCGCCTGCGCGAGGGCGGCGGCGAGGTGCTCCTGCCCCCCCGCCGCGGGCGCTCGGCGGCGCGGCGGGGCTGCGGCGGCAACTGCACCACCCTCGCCGAGCTCCACGAGCTCCAGCGCCGCCTCTTCTTGGCCGATGAGCTGCCCGAGGAGGAGCGCCTCCCCCTCCACGTCCTCGATCGCGACCTCCTCCGCGACACGATGCTCAAGGCGCGCGACCGCCTCAAGGGCGCCCCCCGCGCCCTCCTCGGGGCGGGGGCGCGCGTCTACAACAACGTGGGGCGCCTGCCGGGCACCTCGGTGCAGGAGGTGGCCTACCTCGAGGCGGCGGACGGGCGCGACCGCGTCTTTGTGGCGGTGGCGGTGGGCTTCCCGCGGGCGCTGCGCGACGACAACACGCGCACCGTGTCGTGGCTAGAGGCGCTGTGCCTCGAATCGGCGCGCGTGGCGCGCGCCGCGCCGCTAGAGGGCCCAGGGCTGCAGCACCCGTGGGGGGAGGATGTGTCGCTGCGCGTCTGGCGGCGCGGGGGGCGAGGGCGAGCGGAGGTGCAGGCGCGCCCGGGGCGGCGGGTGCGGCTGTGGGTGAATCGGGCGCGGGTGTATGAGGGCGCGGCGCAGGGCGCGCAGCACGCGGCGGAGTTCGCTCTGCCCCCGAGCGCCGCCCCCCTCGGCGTGGCGCCCGCGCTGGCGGCGCTGACGGTGGAGGTGGAGGACCTGGCGGGGGCGCCGCGGGCGTACTGGCACGCGCTGGTGGACCTGTCGGGGGTGCGCTAGAAACAGGGAAAAACAGATGAAAAACAGGTGCCAGGCTCTTGTTAAGCGCCCGCCCGCGCAGGGGAAACCCTCCCCCACCACCCCATAAAGCACAGCATCGCCCACAGCGCGCGCGAGTGGTCCGCCGCCCTCGTCGCGTGCTCACGGCGGAGGAGGTCCACCACCCGCGGGTCCCACAGCCCCGCCCGCCCCACCATCTCCGCCGACAGCAGGTCATCGCAGAGCGGGCGCAGGGGCCCCGAGAGCCACGCCGCCATGGGGACATTGAAGCCCTGCTTGCGGCGCCGGGTGACGGCGGGGGGGACGCGCCCCTCGAGCGCGTGGCGCAGGACCACCTTCCCTGTCCCCGCGCGCAGCTTGAGCGACGGCGGCAGGGCGTTGAGGGCGTCGGCGAGGCGGAAGTCGAGGAAGGGGGCGCGCAGCTCGAGGCTGTGGCCCATGCTTACGCGGTCGGCCTTCACGAGGATGTTGTCGGGGAGGTACAGGCGCTGATCGCAGCGCAGCGCGCGGTGGAGCGGCGCCTCGCCCGCCCCCTCCGCCCCCTCAAAGTGGGGGGCGAAAAGGCGCAGGGGGCTCAGCGGGGGGCTCGGCGGGGCGTCGCCCTCCTCGCGCGCCCGCGCCGCGAGGGGGGCGAGGAGGGCGGCGCGCAGCGGGGCGGGCAGGAACTCCTTAAACCCAAAGTGCGCCGCCGCCGCCCCCCCCTCCGCCGCCCGCGTGAACTGCCGGAGCTTGAGGTCGAGGCTCACCTTGCCGTGGCGCACCGGCAGCGCCTCAGCGCCCTGGCGGGCGAGGGCGCGCAGGGGGGAGGGGAGGAGGCGATAGAGGCGCGCGAGCTCACCGGCGAGGTGCGTGCCGTAGCCCGCCAGCAGCTCATCGCCGCCGTCCCCGCCGAGCGCCACCGTCACCTCGCGGCGGGCGGCGCGGCACAGGTACCAGAGCGGAATCGCGCTGCTATCGGCGAAAGGGGCGTCGAGGGCGTCCATGAGCGGGTCCATGAACTCCTCGGGGCGCGGGGAGACGCGCTCCTCGTGGTGGCGGGCGCCGAAATGCGCCGCCACCTCGCGGGCGTACCCCGACTCATCAAACCCGCGCTCGCCGAACGACACCGTGAAGGTCCGCAGCTCGCGCGCCCCCGCCTCGCTCGCCGCCCAGAGCAGCGCGCTCGAGTCGAGCCCCCCGCTCAGCATCAGCCCCACGGGCACGTCCGCCACCAGCCGCTCGCGCACGGCGCGCGTGAGGTCCGCGCGGAGCCACGCCGCCGCCGCCGCCAGCCCCCGCGCCGGGGGGGGCGGCGCGGCGGGGGCGAGGCGCGGCGCCCAGAAGCGCCCGCGCGAGGCGCCCTCCGCCGCGCGCCAGCGGAGCCACTCCCCGGGCCCGAGCTGCTCCACCCCGCGCAGGGCGGTGGCGGGGCCGGGCGTGTAGGTGAGGGCGAGGAGGTCGCTGTGGGCCTGCGGGTCGAGGGCGAGGGGGGCGAGGTCGGCGGCGAGCAGGGCGCGGAGGGCGCTCGCGAAGGCCACGCCGCCCCCGGGGAGGGCGCGGACGTAGAGGGGCTTCTCGCCAAAGCGGTCGCGCGCGAGGAGCAGCTCGCCGCGCGCGTCGTCCCAGAACGCCAGCGCGAACATGCCGTTGAGGCGCTCGAGCGCGGCGCGCCCCTCGTGGATGAGGAGGTGCAGGAGCGCCTCGGTGTCGCTGCGCCCCCGCAGGCGCGCGCCGTGGCCGGCGGCGGCGGCGCGCAGGGCGTCGTGCTCATAGAGCTCGCCGTTATACACGAGCGCGTAGCGCCCGCAGGGGCTGAGCATGGGCTGGTGACCCGCCGCGCTGAGGTCCACCACGGCGAGGCGGCGGTGGGCGAGGGCGGCGGCGGGGGAGGCGCCGGCGCTGCGCCACAGCCCCGCCCCGTCGGGGCCGCGCGCTACCATGGCGTCGCGCCCGCGGGCCAGCGCCTCAGCGCTCACCGGGTGCGCGGGGGCGGCGTAGCCGATCAGGCCGCACATCAGCCCCGCCTCCCCCGCGCCGCGCGCGCCCGCGCCACCACCGCCAAGAGCAGCTCCTCGTAGCGGGCCACCACCGCCGGCGCGCTAAAGCGCCCCTCCACCGCCGCCCGCCCCGCCGCGCCCATGGCGGCGCGCCCCGCCGGGTCGCCCGCGAGCCCCTCGACGGCCGCCGCCAGCGCCGCGGGGTCCCCGGGGGGCGTCACGCGCCCGCAGCCCGCCTCCTGCACCAGGCGCGCCGTGTCGGTGCCCTCCTCCGCCTGCGCCACCACCGCCCGCCCCGCCGCCATCAGCCCCAGCAGCTTGCTCGGCACGCTCGCGCCGCTCAGGCCCGCCTTGAGGGGCGCGAGCCCCACGTCGGCGAGGGCGAGCAGGTCGCCGAGGCGCTCGCGGGGCTGGGTGGGGGCGAAGGTGACGCGGGGGTCGCCGCCGAGCGCCTTGACCGCCGCCTCGCGCGCCTGCCCGTCCCCCACCATCACCAGCCGCAGCCCGAGCGCCTCGGCGCGAGGACGGAGGAGCGCCCACGCCGCCGCCACGTCGTCGAGCGCCTGGCTGTGCCCCATGCGCCCGCTGAAGAGCGCCACCGTCTCGCGGGGCCCGATCCCCCACTCGGCGCGGTAGGGGCTCTCGGCGCGCGGCGTGATGAGGTCCGCGTCCGTGAAGTTGGGAATCACCGCCACGCGGCCGGGGTCGACGCCGAGGCCCACCGCGTGCCGCTTGAAGCCCTCGCAGATCACCGCCACCGCGTCGGCCCGCGTGAGCACCTCGCGCTCAAGGCGCTCAAAGGCGCGAATCGCCCCCGGGTGGGTGAGCGCGCCTAGCCTCACCGCCACCTCCGGGAAGAGGTCCTGCACGTTGTACACGTAGGGCGCGCCCCAGAGGCGGCGCAGGGCGATGTCCACCAGCCCGAGCGTGAGGGGGGGCGAGGGCGTAAAGACCACGTCCACGCCGCGCAGGTGGCGCAGCGCCGCCCACAGGGAGCTGGCGCTAAAGCTGGCGTAGTTGAGCGCCTTGCCGCGCAGCCCCCCCGTGTCCTCCTTGATGTAGGCGCGGTAGACCTTGACGCCGTTGCGCTCCTCCACGGCGGTGAGGCGCCCGCGGTAGCGCGGGTCCACGCGCCCGGTCTCGTGGTGAGGGAAGGCGCACACCACGCTCACCTGGTGGCCGCGGGCGGCGAGCCCCTCGGCGAGCCCCACGAGGATGGGCGCGTTGCCGAGGAGGTCGGGGTAGTAGTTGAGGGCGAGGATGAGCGCGTGCATGAGGGTCTCAGGGCGCGAGGGGTGAGGGCGGGGGCGGGGGCGGGGGCGGGAGCGCGAGGGCGGCGCCGAGGCGCCTCATCGCCCGCTCCACCGCCTCGCGCGACTCCTCGCCAAGCGGCGTGAGCGCCTCAAAGCGCGCGCCCGGGGGGTGGCAGTCGGCGCAGTCGCGCCCCTCCTCATAAGAGTAGCGCCACATGAGCAGCGCGCGCGCCCCCAGCGCGCTCAGCCCCCGCGCCCCCACGTGGCAGCCCGCGCAGCCCACCCCGTGCTCAGCGCTCACCGCCATCATCTGCGCGGCGATGAGGCCGTGGTCGGTGTAGCCCTCAAAGCCGCGCGCGTGGCACCCGGCGCAGCCGCGCCCGAGGTCCCGCGAGAGCTGGCGCATCTGGGCGCGCTTGTGGGCGTCGGTGAGCGCGCCGCCCCCCGGGGGGGGGGCGTACCAGGCGCGGGCGCGCGACCACCAGCGCTCCACGTCGCCGGTGAGGAGCATAAAGGCGGGGGGGGCGATGGCGTGGGCGACGGAGGGGGGGGCCTGGGCGTGGGCCTGGGCGGGGGCGTGGGCGGGGGCGTCCGACGGGTCCAACAGGTGCCAGGCTCTTGTTATCTGTGCGCCATATATACACAAAACCAAAATGATCAAGCCCCCCCCCCCCCCCCCCCCCCCCCCCCCCCCCCCCCCCCCCCCCCCCCCCCCCCCGGCCCCGCGGCCCCCCCGGCCCCCGTCGGCCCCCCCCCGCGCCCGCCCCCCCCCCCCC
>VGTA01000045.1 GCA_016874875.1 Deltaproteobacteria bacterium
AAGGTGTTTCTAAATGGGGTTGAAGTACCGTTCCCGAGCGCCCAACCGGCGCGCCACTACCCCAACAGCACGGTAAACGCGGCGAATATCACGCTAGCGGCGCTGGTGCTTGCACGTGATGGCGACGTGCTGAGTATTCGCGTAACGAGTGCAGACGGCGGTAATACCCTTGTATACGCGCAGAACAGCGACATAACCCTTTTGAAAGTAGGTGCGGCATGAGCTATCTTGTCTCGCGTTTCTCGCCCTTCAAACTATCTTCAAACAACGCTTCCGTATCAATCGCGGCGGGCTCATCGGTCACAATGACCCATCACGCCACTGGGCTCAGCCAGAACAATACCTCGGCGGTCACATCGACCACGGGGCGCCTGCTGCTTGCGAACATCCGCACAAGCTCCGATGGCATATTCAATAGCTACTTCAACTTTGACCCCGTGCAGACAACGAGCGCCAACTGCTCGGGCTCGGAGATACGTGCAAGCGGCCCAGGCTCCGCGGTGGGCGCTGAGCTCGGCGCGGCGCTCGCCCCCGCCTCCTACACGCCAAAGATCAATGTCGGCGGGGGCATCCTATCGACGCAGCAGATGCTATCTGAAAGCTGGGTGCTGTCACTATGAGCTACTTTCCCGAAGCCAACGCATCACCCTTCACGCACCATTTCGGCTACTACGGCACCCCCGCGAGCAACGCGGTCAACCAGCGCCTGCCCTTGTCGTCCTCGGGCTTCTCGCTCGCTGGCTGCGCGATCAACGCGGGCGGGCAGCTCGTCTTGGATGCGGGGGTGTGCGTCATGCTCCAGCTCGCGCTGCTCATGGAGCGCAACGATTCGAACACCTACACCGCGAGCGCGCGCTGGTACGATGTGACTGCGGGCGCGTTTGTCGGTGCGAGCGCGTCGAATGTGCTCGCGTCCTTTGCGGGCGACTACCTGCGCGCGCCCTGCGCGCGTGTGGTGCTGCGCGCCGCAACGAGCACAACGCTCGAGTGCCGCCTGAGCGCGACGAGTGGGGGGAATGTGTCGTTCACGGGCGCGTTCCCGGCCACCTACCACGGGCGCGGGTGGTTTTCCGTCACGCGGTGCGTATGAACAACCTTCCCGACGCGATGAGGCCGACGCGGCGCGCGCTGCTGTTTGTGGTGGGGGCGCTGGCGGTAGTGGCGGGCGCGCTTGTGCTGAGCGGGCGGGAGCCTGAAGGCGCGGCGCTCGCCGCGGCGGTATCGGGGGCGCTGATACGCGACGCGAAGAGGCGGCGCGAGGAGCTCCCTGAGCGCCCGCCGGCGCCCGCGCCCATAGACACCCGCGCGGCGCGGGGCGAGGCTGAGAGGGAGGCCCAGGAATGGCTAGATCGCTAGTGCTCGCCGCGCTGAGCGGGCTGTGGACACTCAGCGACGGGCGCGAGGAGCGGCGCCCCTGCCCGGGGGCGGGCGCCTACACCGACGGCGAGCCGCTACGGTTGCCGCGCGGGTGCGAGGTGGGGCGCGCGGGGGTGTGGACATCGCCCGCGCTGTTTGTGCGCCAGGCGGGCGAGGTGGGGGCCTTGCGCGAGGAGCTCGCACAGGTGAAGGCGCAGCGCGACGCGGCGCTAGAGGCGCAACGCGAGACGCTCGCTCAGCTACGCGAGGAGCTAGAGGCGCACACGCGGGAGCTGGAGCTACTGCGGGCCTTGTGCGCCCCGGTGGCGCCTGAGCCTTGCGCGGTATGGACACCGCGCGCGGAGGGGGCGGGGGTGGCGGCGGCGGTATGTGGCGCCCTTTATCTAGGCGCGCAAATCCGCTAATATCGCGCCCATATCCACACAGGAGGCGAGATATGCAAAGCCCCAAGCCCCCAGCACCCGCAGCGCCGCCCGCCTCGCCGCTGCACCCAGGCGCGCGCGCCGTAGAGCGCGCCCTGATCCAATGGCGCGAGGACATACGCGAGCCGCGCGGGCGCGTGACGAGCGGGCCCATACTTGAGCGCTATATCCGCGAGGGGCTAGGGTGGGCGTGGATCAAGGACTACGAGAACCGCGCCTTTGAATGGTGCGGCGCCTTTGCGGCGTGGGCGTGGCTCGACGGGCTGGGCGCGGCGGTACGGCAGAAGCACCTAGCCAGCACCTACCGCCTCAGAGAATGGGCGCGCGGAACGGCGCGCGAGGTGGGGGGGCTCAGCGCGGCGCGCGCTGGAGACATCGCGATCACGGGCCCCCGCAAAGCATGGGGCGACCATATCACCCTGATTGAGCGCGTGGAGCCCGACGGGAGCGGCGCGTGGACAATTGAAGGGAACGCGCGCGGCGAGGGGCCCGCGCCGGGGCCTAAGATCGAGGGTGTGATTAGGCGCTTCCGCAGCGCCGAAGAGATCAGGTTTATCTATCGCCCTCTCGCTGAGGACGCGGAGAGGGGGCACTAATGAGCCTACGCATTGACCCGACAGCGCTAGACGAGATCATCAAGGCGACGGCGCGCGGCGAGCGGGGCGCCGACGAGCCCACGCCCAAGAGCTATGACCTCAACCCTTATGACCTCGACACGCTCACCTCAAGCGCGGGCGGATACCTAAGCGGTGACACGCACCAGGGCACCGCAACGGGGCTCTCTTATGCAGCCCTCCGCGCCCTCTCGCGTGTGCCGCTCATTAGCGCGATCATTCAAACGCGCATTAACCAGATAGCCGAATTCGCGCGCCCGCAGCCCGACCGCTATACGCCGGGCTTTGTGCTGAGGCGCCGAGACGGGGCGGAGGTGGATGAGCGCACCCGCGCGCAGATGGACGCGCTCACGCGCTGGCTAATGACGTGCGGCGACACTAACCTAATAGGCGTCACCACTTTCGAGGCGCTGATACGCCAGGTGACGCGCGATAGCCTGGTGTTTGATCAAGCGTGCTTCGAGGTGATCTACGACCCCTCCAACGGGCTCCCCGCCGCAATAAAGCCCGTGGACAGCTCGACCATACGGCGCGCGGCTGTGAGCGAGGCTGAGCGCCTGAGCGGGCGCCGCGACCCCGCGCGCGCCGCCTATGTGCAGGTGATAGACGGGCGCATAGTGGCGCACTTCACCGCCCAAGAAATGGCCTGGGGGATACGCCGCCCACGCGCAGAGCTCGCGGCGAACGGCTACGGCTTCCCGGAGCTTGAGGAGGCGTCGAGCACCATCATAGACATAGTGCATAGCAAGGCGTACAACAGCGCGAATTTCACGCACGGGCTACACCTCAGCGGGATACTCGCCGTAAAGAGCAAGATGAGCCCCGCGCTATTTAGAGCGTTTAGGCGTGAGTTTTACTCCATGCTACAGGGCCCGGCGGGGGCGAAAAAGACGCCGATTATCCAGCTCGACCCTGAACAGAAAGAGGAAATCAGTAGCGTTAGCCTCTCAAACACAAACCGAGATATGGAGTTTAGTAGCTGGCTCAACTTCCTGATCAAGGAGGTGTGCGCGCTCTACCAGCTCGACCCCGCGGAGATAGGCTATCTATTCGGGAACGAAGGACAGACAAACAGCCTAAACAGCGCGGGGCCGAGTGAGCGCATACTGCACAGCAGAGAAAAGGGCCTCCGCCCGACGCTCAGGGCGCTTGAAACGTGGCTCAACCGGTGGGTGATCCACCCGTTCTCACGAGAGCTAGAGCTGTGCTTTGTGGGCATCGAGGCGGACAGCGAGGAGCGCCGCATCAAGGCGACCGTGGACAAGGTAAAGAGTTTTATGACGGTGAACGAAGCGCGGGCGACCTTTGACCTACCGCCGCTCGAAAAGGGCGGAGACGTGATACTAGATAGCGGCTGGATCAACGCGAACGCGGGCGGCGCGGGTGAGGGCGCCGCGGGGGAGGACACGGGCGAGGAGGACATCGACCCCGCCGATTATTTCGAGCGCGCAATCAGCGTTAAAACGAGCTTTTAGAGCTGATGTGTTGAGGGGGAGGGGTGCGGGCGCTTATGCTCACACCCCCGCGCGCCTCGCCAGGGTGGAAGGGCGCGCTTCCCAAGCAACCTCTAGGGGCCGGTCATGTTATCCGAGTACGTATTCAAATCTAAATACGCGCGCCACAACGCGCAGGCGGGGCGGCGCGAGACGTGGACGGAGGCGGTAGAGCGCACTTGCGCTATGCACCGCGCCCGCTTCCCTCACGAGGCCGCGCAGGTGGCCGAGGTGCAGGAGGCGCTAGAGGCGCGCCAGATACTCCCCTCGATGCGGGGGCTGCAATTCGGCGGCGAGGGCGTGACCCGTAAAAATATGCGTATCTACAATTGCACATCTAGCTACTGCGACCGCCCGCGCTTCTTCGCGGAGGCGCTGTGGCTACTGCTCGCCGGCTCAGGTGTGGGCTTTAGCGTGCAGGCTCACCACGTCGCGCGGCTGCCAGCGCTCAGCGCGCCCCGCGACAGAGCCGACGTCTACAACATCCCCGACAGCATCGAAGGGTGGGCGGAGGCTGCACACCACCTATTCCTCTCTTATATGGAGCCCGACCGCTCGCGCGTTGTATTCGACTATACGCTAATCCGCCCGCAGGGCTCGCCGCTCAGCGTAGGGGGCACGGCGCCAGGCCCCGCGCCGCTCAGGCAAGCGCTGGAGGGGATCGAGCGCATCTTAAAGGGCGCCGTGGGGCGTCGCCTCCGCCCCGTCGAGGCCTTTGACGCTACAATGTTCCTCGCCGACTGCACGCGCACGGCGGGCACGCGCCGAAGCGCAACTATCGCGATCTTTGACGCCGACGACGCGGAGATGATGAGCGCCAAGACCGCCGCGGGCTGGTGGGAGACACACCCGCAGCGGGCGCGCGCGAATATCAGCGCCGTCATCACGCCAGACACGCCGCGCGAGCGCTTCACGGAGATATTCAGCGCCTCCCGCACCTACGGCGAGCCCGGGCTAGTGTACCTCGATTCAACAGAATGGGCCGTCAACCCGTGCGTCGAAATCCTAATGTGCCCTACCCTGATCACGCGCGACGGGGGGAATGTGGAGCGCTATACACCCGAGCTCCTCGACCCGCGCCGCCGCGCCGAGCACGAGGCGCAGGGCTACCGCTTTGAGAGCGGGTGGAGCGCTTGCAACCTAACAACGGTCAACGTAGCGGCGGCGCGTGACGCCGAGCACCTCGCGCAGCTCGCGCGCCTCGCGGCCCGACTAGGCACCTATCAAGCGGCCTACACGGACACGGGCTATCTAGGGGCGGTGAGCAGGCGCATTATCGAGCGCGAGGCGCTGCTAGGCGTGAGCCTTTGCGGAATGGCGGCGCGCCCCGACCTCACGACAAACGCAGACACGCTACGCGCCGCGGCGCTCGCGGCTGTGGACGAGAACCATGAGACGGCGGCACGGATAGGTATCCGCCAGGCGTCGCGGGTGACGTGCGTAAAGCCCGAGGGCACCGCGAGCTTAGTGCTAGGCACCTCAAGCGGGATACACCCCGCGCACGCGAGACGCTACCTCCGCAGGGTGCAGGCGAGCGAGGCGGAGCCGGTCTTTCAGGCGTTCAGAGCCGCGAACCCTGGCGCCGTAGAGCGCTCACAATGGGGGAGCGACTACGCGGCGCTGTTTGCGTGCGAGGGGCAGGGCACGACGCGCGACGAGATCAGCGCCCTCGACCTACTCGCCCGCGCGTGCGTCGCGCTCAGCGCGTGGGTGAAGCCCGGCACCGCGCGCCCCTCGCGCCTGGTGGGGGGCTCTCATAATGTGAGCCTCACGGTGAGCGTGAAGGCGGATGAATGGGCGGACGTGGAGGCCGACTTGTGGGCACACCGCGCGCAGTATCGGGGGGTGAGCCTGCTAGGTGCCACGGGCGACTACGACTACCCTCAAGCGCCTTTCCAGGCGATCTACACCGACGCCGAGATTGACGCGCAGAGCCCGACGCCAGAGCGCCGCGCCGAGATGATCAAGGCGCGGGAGACGTGGGAGCGCATCGCCGCGACCTCGCGCCCGGTGGACTACGACGGGCTAGGCGAGGAGGCCGACGCGACGGCGCCGCTTGCCGTGGATGCGTGCGCCGGCGGGATGTGCGAGCTCAGATGAACCCGACGCGCCCCGCCCCGACCATCGACCGCCCGCCGCTGTGGACAGCGCTAGACTTTGGGGCGATGAGGGCGGCGGGGGCGCAGGACGCGCTAGAGCGGCTGGGGGTGCTCAGAGCGCTAGGTTACGCTCACACGCGCCAGAGCGCCCTTGCGCTGTTAGAAAGGGCGGGGCGAGGGGGGAGGCACACCCCCGCCGAGGAGGAGCGCCTAGCGCGCCTTGCAACGCGCTTAACCGATATGTGGGCGGCGTGGACGGACGCGGAGCGCGAGGAGTTTAGCGCGGGCTACCTCGACCACCCGCGACAGCCGCACGCGGCGCGCCCGGTGTGGCTAGACACCTACCGCGACACGCCCGCGGCGCTCACCTCGCCCTTCACGCCGCACCTCTACCAGGCGCGGGCGATAGCCTTTAGCCTCGCGCACCCGCGGGCGCTACTCGCGCTTGAGATGGGGCTAGGAAAGACGCTCATCGCGCTCTACGCCGCGCACGAGCTGTTAGCGCGGGGGGAGGTGGCGCGGGTGATCATCGCGGCGCCTAAGAGCGCGCATGGGGCGTGGACAAAGCACCTGGCGATGAGCGCCCGCCCCTCCGCCGTGCTCACCGGTGTAACGCCCGAGAAGCGCGAGAGCGCCTATACCGCGCTGTTCTACGGGCGCCTTGAGCTGATAGTGATCACGCACCAGACACTAGCACTAGACTACGCCTATTTTGAGCGCATACTGAGCGCGGCGCCGGGGCTGTTAATACTCGACGAGGCGCACAAGGCAAAGGCGCAGGACGGGCAGATCGCGCGGGCCTTCGAGGCGCTCGCGGAGCGCGCCGCGCGGGTGTTAGGGCTCACGGGCACGCCCGCGCCTAACCGCGTCGAGGATTTCTATTTTGTGGTAGACCGCATCGCCCCTGGCGCGCTGGGCGCCTATCAAGACTTTTGCGCCCGTTACACCTACCGCGTTTATGACGCCTGGAGCTCTACACAGGGCGCGAGCTACACCGCGGGGGCGCTGAGGGCCGACACGCTAGGCGAGCTCTACGAGCGCCTTAGCGGCGTGCTGTTTGTGCGGACAGCGACAGACCCCGACGCACGGCTCGACCTCCCCCCGCGCCGTGACCTCGCGCCGCGCGTCGAGCTCGACGAGATACAGCGGCGCATATTACGAGCGCTCGCGCACGCCCAGATAGAGCGCGAGGAGTACCCCGACGCCCACGCCGAGGCGCTGAGCGGGGCGCGTGGACACCTCGCGCAGATCGCCGCGGAGGGGGCGACGGCGACGGCGGCGGCGCTAGGTGTGAGGATCGAGCAGTTGGGCATCAGCCCCGCGCTATTCTCGCCGACCTTCGCGCGGCTCGCGCCCGAGTATGAGGCGCCAAAGCTGGCGCTAATCGCCGATCAGATCGCGGCGCACCTCACCGCCGACCCGACGGCGGGCGCCGTGCTGTTTTGCGAGTACACGGGCGCTCTCGACCTCGCGCGGGCGGCGCTTGTGCGGCGGGGGGTGGCGCCCGACCTCATCGCGCTCTACACCGGCGAGACGAGCGCCAAACAGCGCGCCGAGATTGAGCGGGGGCTGAACAGCGGCGCCCTCCGCGTTGTGTGTGGACAGACGCGCGCGCTTGAGACGGGCGCGAACCTACAAGAGCGCGCCGATTATGTAGCGCACCTCTCGACACCCTGGAGCCCCGACACGCTCGCGCAGAGCACGGCGCGCGTTTACCGCCAGGGGCAGCGGCGCCCCGTTACTGTGCTCAGGCCATCGAGCACCCCCCTTGAGGAGGCGAAGAACAGCGCGCTAACGGCAAAGGTGATGCGCGCCGCCGCCCTCACCGGGGCGCTCACCGACGCAGACGCGCGCATCATCGAGACGAGCGCAGACCCCCGCAAGCGCCGCGCACAACGCACTTTGTTTGAGCGCGGGGCTTATGATTATGCTACAATCGCAACGATCCTCGACATTGACCTAGAGCGCCTAGACGCCCGCTGAGGGGCTATGTATAGCATAGACATAAACGGGCCCCGCGCCGCGCTAAACGACCCTCCGACGCTGTGGGAGATCACGCGCCAGCTACTGAGCCACAGCGGGCGCCGGGGGCCTATCAAGATCAGCGCGGGGGGGGTGAACGGCGCGGTGAGCATAGACCCCGGCGCGCCGATAATGCCCGTCATCGACCTGCTCAAGGCGCGAGGGCGCGGGGGCGAGGTGGAGCTAGTGCGCGAGCTCGCCGCGGACATGGGCGCGCGCTTTGAGCGCACCGCTGGCGACCTCGCCGACGACATCGCCGAATTGCTACTCGACGCGGCGCCCGCGCCGGTGCAGAAGGCTGTAGACACCGACGACGACGGGCGCAGCCACCCCGACAAATACTTTACAGGGCTCGACGCCAAGACGCGCGCCGCGCGGGAGCGGGTTATCGAGGCCCGGCAGGACGAGGGGATCACGGGGCGCGAGCTATACGCTGACCTCCCTGGAGATGAGACGCCCACGCGCCCGTCGAAGTACACGCGCTCAGAGATCGCCGCCGCCGTGCGCGAGGAGATGAAGGGCCCAGGCAAAGAGGCCTTCCTACGCGCCGCCGCGAAGGTGGGCGGAGTACGGCGCGGGCTGTTGCGCGAGGTGTATGACCGCGGGCTAAAGGCGTGGGCGACCAGCGGACACCGCCCAGGCGCGACCGCTCAACAATGGGCAATTGCGCGCGTGTATAGCTTCCTTTCAGGGGGCAAGACACGCACAACCGCGGACGCCGACATCGCGCGCAGGGCGGAGGCGGACGCGCTCAGCAAAGCGGGGCTCCCACCAGGGCTCACGCGCCCCCCCGAGAGCGTCGCGCGCGAGGCGCGGCGCGGGCTCGCGCTGAGGCAGAAGCACAAGCGCGGGGGGCTGAGCACGCAGGAGGCGGGCGCGCAGGGGATAGGCTCAGGCGTGCAGCGCGCCGTTAACCTCGCCGCGCGCGACCCCCTCAGCGTGGACACGCTTAAAATGATGCGGGGCTTCTTCGCCAGACACGAGCGCAACGCGCGGGGCACTCACAAGGACGGAGGGCCCAGCGCGGGCGCTATCGCGTGGCTCTTGTGGGGGGGCGACGCGGGGCGCGCGTGGGTAAACCGCACGCTGGACACCATCGAGCGCCTAGAGGCGCAGGAGGCCACGAATTGATATTCAGCGACCTAATCAAAGCGGCGACGCACAAGTACATTAAGCGCGTTCCAAAGGGGAGCGGTAAAGGTTATGTGTATTACTACACCGAGGGGAGCGCGACCGGGCACAAGATCAAAGAGCACATGAAAGAGGGCGCCGCGTTCAAGCTCACGCACGAGGGGAAAACGGGGCACTTTCATATAAAGGCCGTGAGCGGCGACCTGGTGCGCGTGGAGCACGACGAGAGCGGCGCGAAGGTCACAATGACACGCGATGAGCTCGCCGCCCTACTGCGGCGCGACTACGCAAAGCGCGGGAAACCTGATGAGTTTGTGCTAGAGCCCCCCCCCGCGCGCAAACCGCGCAACCGCCGCCCACAGCTCGCGGCTGCACAACCCATACAGCCGCCGCCGCCGCCGCCGCCCCCGCCGCCGCCGCCGCCGCCGCCGCCGCCGCCGCCGCCGCCGCCGCCGCCGCCGCCGCCGCCGCCGCCGCCCCCGCCGCCGCCCCCTCCCGCCGCGCCCGATGAGGAGGATGAGCCCGATGAGGAGGACGAGCCCGACATCACGACTTTTGAGGATTTAGCAAAGGTCATGGTAGACGGCCTCCGCCAGCGCCACAGCTCGCTCCAAATCAAAGTTAAACGGAACAGATCAGGCACACCTACATTGATGATCAGCCGCACCAAGAGCGGGCGGTGGATGCCCGTCGGCTACGTGGAGTTAGACGCATACGGAAGCGTGGCGAGTGCTGATCTAAACTATCTGAGCGGCTCTATACAGAACAGTATCGAAGATATAGCGTCTCAATACGCTATTGATCTCGACGTGGATAGACCGAGCACAAGGGGGTAGACAATGATATTCAGCGACCTAATCAAAGCGGCGGCGCACAAGTACATAAAGCGCGTTCCAAAGGGGGGCGGCAAGGGCTACGTGTATTATTACACCGAAGGGAGCGCGACCGGGCACAAGATCAAAGAGCACATGAGAGAGGGCGCGGCGTTCAAGCTCACGCACAAGGGGAAAATAGGGCACTTTCATATAAAGGCGGTGGACGGCGAGCGGGTGAGCGTGGAGCACGACGAGAGCGGCGCAAAGGTCACGATGACACGCGACGAGCTCGCCGCCCTACTGCGGCGCGACTACGCGAAGCGCGAGAAGCCCGCAGCGCCCGCCGCTAAGAAGCCCGCGCAGACTGCCCAGCCCATACAGCCCCCCCCGCCGCCCCCCCCCGCGCCAGAGCCTGAGAGCAAGGAGCCCAAGAAGCGCGCAGCCAAGAAGCCCGTAGAGGCGTTCACTTTTGAGGTGGAAGGCATGAACGCGAGAGGGCTCAAGGCGATGATGCAGGACGCCGCGACTAGGGGCACCCCCGCCAACAAAAAGCTGGCAACAAAGATCATGGAGTCCGTGGACATCAAGGGAGACCAGGTAATGATCCCCAAGAACCCAGCGGAGCGCAACGCGACCCTACAGTCCATTTATTCGCTGATCATGGGGCACTCCGTGGGCAAGGACTCCGAGGTGCTGTCTCGCTTTGGAGCCGCTAAGAACAAGCGTGCGATAGAAGCCCTCGCGCGCAAGTTCAACGAGAAGCCCGAGGGCGAGAAGCCCACGAGCGAGAAGCCCACGAGCGAGGAGCCCACGAGCGAGAAGCCCACGAGCGAGAAGCCCACGAGCGAGAAGCCCACGAGCGAGAAGCCCCCGGGCGGTGAGCGAGATGTGTTTGATAAAATAGCCGCCGGTGATACTGTTTTTTTGCGCGATCTGAAGGACTCCGAGTTAGCCGCCCTCTTGGAAATATCCAGCGCGGCGACAAGTAAGCGGGCCTCCATTATCCAGGCAAAATTAAAGCCCCTACAGGAAGCCCAAGCAGCGGACGAGTACCGCGTAGCAGAGGCGCAGTTTGCGCTAACGAGTACGCGCGCGGGCGATCCCGCGCGCCTAGAGGCCGCAAGGATGAAAGCGGCGGCTAGTGCTGATGCATATATGCGCGCTGTACGCACAATTAATGAATGGGCGCCCCCCATTACGCCCGAGGTGCAAGCGCACTCGCGCATCACCGAGGAGATCGAGCGCAGAACACGAGCGCCCAAGAGCGAGGAACCCAAGACGCGCGCAGCTAAGAAGCTCAAGCCGCGTGGGTAAACCGCACGCTGGACACCATCGAGCGCCGAGAGGCGCAGGAGGCCACGAATTGATATTCAGCGACCTAATCAAAGCAGCGGCGCACAAGTACATAAAGCG
>VGTA01000046.1 GCA_016874875.1 Deltaproteobacteria bacterium
CAGGTCAAGGTGAACCTCAACGCGACGCAGGGCGCGCAGTTGAGCGCGCAGGTGGGCTCGCAGGTGGGCGCAGGCGCGCAGGTGGGCGCGGGCGCACAGGTGGGCGCGGGCGCGCAGGTGGGCGCGGGCGCGCAGGTGGGCGCGGGCGCGCAGGTGAGCGTGGGCGCGCAGGTGGGCGCGGGCGCGCAGATGGGCGCGCAGGGCGCGGGGCAGGCGTCGAGCGCCCTCGTGGCGAGCGCCCCGCTCGCCACGCCCGCCGCCGAGCGGGAGGCCCCCACAAACGAGGTCGCCAAGGCGCCCGAGAGGCGTCGCGCTGAGCGCGAGCCCGCCAAGCCCGCACGCGCCGAGCGCGAGGAGCGCGCCGAGCGCCGCCCGGAGCCGCCCCCGGCGCCCTCCCGCCCCGAGCCCGCCCGCGCCCCCAAGCCGCCCAAGCAGTCAGGCCCCTCCGAGGCCTCGGGGCTCCTCAAGAGCCTCCGCGGCGGCGGGGGCGGCGGGGGCGGGGCGTTGTCGATGCTCGGGGGCGGGGGCGGGGGCGGGGGCGCGAAAAAGCTGCCCCCCAAGCCCTCCAAGGACGACGTGGTGGCCACTATGCGCCGCGTGAACGCCGTGATGTGCGCCTCCCGCCAGCGCGACCTCAAGGGCACCGCCAAGGTACGCATCACCGCCGTGAGCAGCGGCGCGATCACGGGGGCGGAGGTGGAGAATCCGCCCTTTAAGACGTCGCCCGTGGGCGCCTGCCTCGAGCGCGAGGTCAAGAAGCAGCGCTTCCCGCCCTTCAGCGACCCGTCGATCTCGTTCTCGTTCCCCTTTAAGATCTGATCTAGATCAGATTTAACGGGTCCCCCTGCACCGAGCCGTGGAACGAGATCTCCGCGGGGCCCGTCATCCACACCCCCGCCCCGGGCTCATAGCGGACCTCGAGCGCCCCCCCAGGCAACGACACCCGCGTCGGGCGCCCGGGGGGCAGCAGGCCGCGCGCCGTGGCGGCCACCACGGCGGCGCACGCCCCGGTCCCGCAGGCGAGCGTCCAGCCGCAGCCGCGCTCGTGCACGTGGAGCTCTAGCCCCTCGCCGCGCACGCGCGCGAAAGAGAGGTTGACGCCCCCCTCCACCTCCCGCGCCCACCCCTCGGCGAGCGCGAGGCGGCGCGCGTAGTCCCCCTCGTCGAGACTCACCGCGTGCGGGTTGCCCATGGAGAGCGTGGTGAGCGGCGCGGCGGCGCCCGCGAAAGGGCGCGCGCTGAGGGCGCGCGGGTGACCCATCCACACCGTGACGCGCGCCGCGCGCCCGTCGTCGCTCGTGAGCGCCGCCCGCACCATGAGCGCCCCCGCCCCCGTGAGCACCTCCCCCTCCTCCCCCAGCCGCCCGCGCAGCAGCAGGTGGTGCGCCACGCAGCGCAGCCCGTTGCCGCACATCTCCGAGAGACTCCCGTCGGCGTTGATCACCGTCATCTCCGCGCGCCCCTCGCGCTCGCTGACCCAGAGCACCCCGTCGGCGCCCACCCCGAAGCGGCGCTCGCACAGGCGCGGCGCCCGCGCCACGAGCTCCGGCAGCCGCAGCGCCGGGTTTTCGCGCGCGTCCACGACGATAAAGTCATTCCCACAGCCGTGCGCCTTGGTGAATTGCATTTCGGTCTCACCTGTGCTTAGTGTGCAGCTCAAACGGGAGTACGCTGGCCGCAAGACTGCAGCATCGCCTCGGCATCGCACAAGGGACCTCTTTCAGATGAGACGAACCTATCAGGCGCTGACATCTCTCGCGCTCCTCGCCGGGGGCGCCCTCGCCTCCGCCGCGAGCGCGGCCCCGCTGCTCTACGAGCAGCCACTCAGCAAGAAGTATCACCGCCTTGAGGTGATCGTGCCCGTGGATTTCAAGGCCACCTGCACCTCCAAGCCCCTCGGCGCTCGCTGCGTTGTGTCGGAGTACACCCCCGCCCTCCTGCGCCTCTTCCAGCTCGGCACCCGCGAGGGCGTCAAGATCGAGGCCAGCCAGGCGCGCAAGGAGGTCAGCTTTATCTTTGACGACCCCAAGGTGCGCCTCCAGGACAAGCTCCTCGACGGCCCCCCCCGCTGGGTCCTCGAGGTGGGCTACGACGAGACGCTCATCCAGCCCATCGAGGATGAGCTCCCCTTCCGCCCCTACCCCATGCCCGTGCAGACGGTGCGCCTCCCGCGCCCCAACATGGCCATCGAGCCCCTCACGGGCGAGGGCGAGGAGGTCACGACCTTTAACCGCTGCTGGGCCCTCTACAACGCCAAGAGCTACGTGGACGCCTACAAGGAGTGCAACAAGATCTCCACCGTGGCCGACGCGGACCGCCCCACCGCCCGCGCCGCCACCCGCCTGATCGGCGAGGTCTTCTACACGTACCTCAAGCAGGAGACCTCCTCCAACCAGGACCTCCTCAAGCACATCGGCACCCTCGTGCTCGTGCGCGGCGAGGAGGTCTCGTTCGACGGGCGACCGGTCAAGGTCGGCTACACCATCAGCGGCGGCGCCGAGTCGGCGACGCTGTCGGTGACCAACGCCAACGGCGTCAAGATCTACCAAGCGCAGGTGCCCGTGGGCGCCGCCGGCAAGCCCCTGCAGGTGGAGTGGTCGGGGCAGGACACGAGCGGCAGCGACCTCCCCCCCGGCGTCTACGGCGTGCAGGTGACCGCCACCCCCACCGCTGAGGAGACGCAGGTCCCCAAGGCCCTCACCTACCTCGAGGGCAAGGTGGAGGGCGTGCGCTTCGACAAGGGCGTCCCCGAGTTCTTGGTCAACGGCCGCCGCGTCCGCACCGGCGAGGTGGTCATCCCCGGCCTCGACAAGGTGGGCGCCGAGGAGAACAAGGGCCTCTTCATCTCCGATGACCCGAGCACCCCCCTCCGCGACATCGCCGTGGCGCGCCTCAAGAAGGCCGAGCGCGCCGCCGCCAGCGACCGCGAGAAGGCGCGCTACGTCCTCCTGACCGCCGACCTCCTCTACAGCAAATCCGCCAACGAGGCCGTGGAGTACCTCCGCTCCTCGCAGGCGCGCTACCGCCAGACCGAGGCGGAGCCCTTCTTGCTCGCCGAGCGCGCCCGCCTCCTGCTCGACAGCAGCGACTACGACGAGGCCAAGCGCGTCCTCGAGGAGATCGCCAAGCTCGACACCCAGCAAGAGTACGTGATGGGCAGCCGCTTGCTCGCCCTCGCCTCCTTGGCCTACGCCAAGGGCGACTTCACCAACGCCACCGCCCTCTACGACGAGGCGCGCGAGAACTTCCCCGAGCTGCTCTTGGCGGAGCCCGGCCCACTCTTTCAGGTGGCGGAGCTCTACTTCCGTAGCCGCCGCCTCGAGGAGGCGCGCCCCTTCTACCAGGAGTTCCTCGACCGCTTTAAGAGCCAGGTCCCCCACTGGGTGGCCCGCCTCCGCCTCGCCCAGATCAACTCCTTTGAGCGCCCGCAGGAGGCGTTCGCGGAGATGCAGAATCTGAGCGAGACGCTCTCGGAGCCCGAGGGCAAGCAGCTCGCCGCCCTCTACTCGCTCACCCTCTCCACCAACAGCGTCCGCGGCGTCTCCCCCGAGTCGATCTTCAAGAACGTCCAGGGCGGCAACCCGAGCGACTACGTCCTCGAGGAGCTGTGGATGCAGCAGGCGCGCCACGCCCTCCAAGAGGACAAGCTGCAGGAGGCGTTTGATCTCTCCCAGCGCATCGTGGAGGACTACCCCGACAGCGCCCTCCTGCGAGACGCTAGCCTCTTCTTCCAGCGCCTCCTCCTGCTCGAGAGCGACCACCTCCTGCGCGAGGGGCGCAACGTGGACCTGGTGATTCTCTACTACAAGGAGAAGAATCGCCGCTTCCGCCTGCCCGCCTGCCGCGCCCTCCTCCACCTCTACGTGGCGCGCGCGATGCGCGACCTCAAGATGCTCAACGAGGCCGCCACGCAGGTGATCTCCAAGGGCGGCCTCCCCGGCGTCCGCGACCCCAACATCGAGGCGCTCCTGAACCTCGAGTTCACCGGGATTCTGCGCGAGAAGGTGCAGGACGGCGACCTGAGCAGCGAAGCGCCGCGCGACCGCGCCGCGGAGGGCGACGTGGCGGCGGAGGACGTGAACCGCTTTAAGCAGGCCGTGGAGTCCCTCGAGGCGCGCTTCCCCAAGCGCTTTGACACCTACGACTACTGGGCCTCCCTCGGCTTTTACCAAGAGCTGCAGGGCCAGCTGCGCCTCGCCAAGGACATGTACCTCTACGCCCTCAACGGTCCCACCATGACTCCTCAGGAGCGCATCTCCCTCGCGCGCGCTATCTTTCAAGTCTACCTCAAGATGCCCGACTACGACAAGGCCCTCTACGCCCTCAAGGTCCTCCTCGATATCCACGACGAGTACAAGCGCCAGCTCGACATGCCGTACCTGCGGGTCAACACCCTGTGGAAGCGCGTGGAGCTCCAGATCGAGCGCGCGGCGTGGGTGGAGCTAATTCCCGCCATCCAGGACTACCTCGACGAGAGCCAGGTGGTCATCTCTAGCTTCCGCGTCGGCACCCCGCAGACCACCACCCAAGAGCAGCGCGAGCAGAGCCTCTTCCAGAGCACCATCGAGCTCGAGCGCCGCCAGGAGGCCCTCTTCTATCAGGGCTTCGCCTTCCTCAAGCTCAAGGATGACCGCTCCGCCCAGCGCATCTGGGACCTGCTCTACAAAGAGAGCCCCAACAGCGTCTACGGCGAGCTCGCCGAGTATGAGCTCTTTATGCTGAGCTGGCGCGAGCAGGTGAAGCCTGAGGTCTTTAAGGTGCTCGAGCCCTAGCGAAGAGGGCTTCCCAAACCCCTCGCGCTCGTCCATAATGAGCCGAGCCGAATCTTAGGAGGTGTGACCATGAGTCTCTTGTTTGACCGTCTCTCTGGCACGATGGCGCACGCGCTCGATTTCCGTCTGCAGCGCAACAACCTCATCTCCGCCAACCTCGCCAACATCGACACCCCCGGCTACACGCCCGTCGAGCTGAAGTTTGACGAGCAGCTCCGGAGCTTCTTTGACGGCGAGCCCCCCGTCGCCCTCACGGGCACCCACGCGCGCCACCTCGACCGCACCTCGCCCATCGAGCACGGGGAGATGGAGTTTGACGCCTACTCGCTGCCCGACCAGAAGGGCAACTCGGTGGACATCGACCACGAGTCCTCCAAGCTCGCCGAGAACCAGCTCATGTACCGCACCCTCATCACCGCCTACAACAAGCGCATGAGCATCCTGCAGATCGCCGTCACCGAAGGGAGATAACCCAAGATGGACTTCTTCACAGCTATGAACGTGAGCGCAGCGGGGCTGAGCGCGCAGCGCACGCGCCTCAACATCGCCGCGAGCAACCTCGCCAACATCGAGACGACGCGCACCCCCGATGGCGGTCCCTACCGCCGCCGTATGGTGATGCTCGGCGCCGTGCCCTTTGAGCAGGCCTTTGAGCAGATCCGCGGCGCGGACCTTGGGGGCAAGGAGGGGCAGGTGCACTCGGTGGAGGTGGTGAGCATCGAGGCGGACGGCAGCGAGCCGCGCCTCGTGTACAACCCCGACCACCCCGACGCGCGCCAGGATGGCTACGTGGCGATGCCCAACGTGAACCCCATCACCGAGATGGTGGACCTCCTCACCACCTCGCGCAGCTATGAGGCCAACGTCTCCGCCCTCAAGGCCACCAAGAGCATGGCCCTCGAGGCCCTCAAGATCGGCGGTGCCTGATGAATCCGATGTTCATTGATGGGGCGTACCCCCGCCCCCAGGTGCAGGGCCTCGAGAGCGCGCGCCAGGCGATGAACGCCGCGCGCGCCGAGCGCGCCACGCAGCTCGCCGGCCCGTCGTTTAGCGACTACCTCACCGAGCAGATCAACCACGTCAACGAGACCGTCGTCGGCGCTGACCAGCGCGTGGCGGACGTGAGCATGGGGCGCAGCCAGAATCTCCACGAGATGATGATCGCGCTCAACAAGGCTGAGCTCTCGATGCGGATGCTCACGCAGGTCCGCAACAAGGCCGTCGAGGCCTATCAAGAGCTGATGCGCATGAGCCTCTGAGGTCTCTTGCCCCCTCAAGATTCCCGCCAATCCTCTTGCGTTTAGCGCGTAGCTCTGCGATTCAGTCCCCCCTCGCACCTCCCTCACCGCGGAACGAAAATAACTCCACATGGAAGACCGACTCTCAAATATCCGCCAACGGAGCTCACAGATCATCGGGCGCCTGGGTCCCGGGCAGCGCGTGGCGCTCTTCTCGCTCGCGGCGCTCATCGCCGCCACGCTCGTCGGACTCGTCTATGTGGCCTCCCGCACGGAGTTCGCTACCCTCTACTCGGGCGTCGACGAGCGCTTTGGGGGGCAGGTGGTCGCACAGCTCAAGGCGCGCAAGATTCCCTACGAGGCAGGCGCCAACGGCGTCATCCGCGTGCCGGCGGAGCAGGTGGCGGAGCTGCGCATGAACCTCGTCGCCGAGGGCGTGATTCCCGGCGGCGGCGTAGGGTATGAGCTCGTAGACCAGAACGACATGTTCGGCGTGCCCGACGAGATCATCCAGCTCAACCGCCACCGCATGCTCGAGGGGGAGCTGAGCCGCTCCATCTCCACGCTCAGCGGCGTCCATCAGGCGCGCGTGCACCTCGCCATCCCCAAGGCGGCCCTCTTTGTGGAGGACAAGGAGCCGCCGAGCGCCTCGGTGGTCCTCGACCTCGCCGGCGGCGCGCAGCTGAGCAAGAATCAAATCCGCTCGGTGGTGGAGCTCGTCTCGGGCGCCGTCGCCGGGCTCGCGCCCGAGCGCGTGAACGTGGTGGACTCCACGGGGCGCGTCCTCAATCGCTACGCGGAGGACCTGGTCGGCGGCCAGACCGCCCTAGAGTACCAGCAGGGCATCGAGCAGGACCTCCGCCAGAAGGTAGAGAAGGCCCTGGCGCGCGCGGTGGGCGCGGGCAACGTGGAGGTGGTGGTGACCACGGAGATGGACTTTAGCCGCGAGGAGCGCACCGAGGAGCTCTTTAACCCCGAGAAGCAGGTGGCGCGCAGCGAGGAGACGCTCAACGAGGAGCGCGAGAGCGGCGGCAACCGCGTGGGCGGCGAGGCGGGGGACGGGGTGGCGCAGGGCGTGGTGCGCGTGGGGGACGCGAGCAACTCGTCTCGTGAGCGCGTGTCGACCAACTATGAGATCGACAAGGTCACCAAGCACATCAAGGGCGCCCTCGCGCGCCTCGACCGCGTGTCGGTGGCCGTGATCATCAACAGCGACTTCCGCGGCAAGACCGACGAGGAGAACGCAGCCCCCGCCAAGGTCACCGACCAGGAGCTCGAGTCGTTTAGGAAGCTCGTGCAGCAGGCGGTGGGCTACAAGAAGGAGCGCGGCGACACCATCGAGGTGCTCGCGCAGCCCTTCCAGCAGGCCAACATCGACATGCTCGAGGTCCTCCGCGAGGAGAAGCAGAAGGACATGATCAACATGGGCGTGCAGTATGGGCTCCTCCTGCTCATCGCCGCCTTCGTGTTCTTTATCGCCTACAAGCTCATGAGCTACCTGACGAGCGGGGCTGAGAGCGCTGAGGTCCTGCAGGACGGGCAGCTCCCCCCCGGTGAGGACCAGCTCGCCCTGCCGGGCGCCGAGCTCCTCGATGAGCTCGATGAGGACGAGGGGCCGCTCATCGAGAAGATTCGCGACTACGTGAAGCGCAACCCCGACAAGGCCACCGCCGTGGTCCGCTTTTGGCTGAGTCCCTCTGATGAGGACTAGGGCTGAGCGGGGCTGACGGCTCACGAGCGCTCGGCTCAGGCGCCTCGCGCTCACCCCATCAAGGCGCCCCGCGCGGGGCGCACATCTCTCGCTCTGATAGAGGTTTACATGTCTGTGGAAGATAACCCCCTCAAGGCGGCCGCCGTCCTCCTCGCCCTCGGCGAGGACGTCGCCGGCGAGATCTTCTCGAAGCTGTCCAAGGAGGAGATCTACTCCCTCAACCGCGGGATGCAGAAGCTCTCTACGCTGCGCGACAACAGGCAGTCCGAGTACATGCTCGAGTTCTATGAGCTCTGCAAGACCTCGAACCCCTACCTGCTGGGCACGGGCAACGCCTTTATCCGCAACATGGTCGAGCGCTCGATGTCGGAGGACAAGAGCCGCCAGCTCCTCAGCGAGCTCGGCACCGACAAGTACACGCAGCTGCAGCAGATCAACGCCGTGGACTCGCGCACCCTCGCCAACTCCATCCGCAAGGAGCACCCGCAGACCATCGCCCTCATCTTGGCGCACATCGACACGTCCAAGGCCGCCAAGATCCTAGCGCAGATGCCCGTGGAGATTCAGGTGGAGGTGTGTATGCGCATGGCGAGCCTCGACAGCGTGAGCCCGCAGACGCTCCGCGACGTGGAGGACGCGATCATGAGCGAGATGAAGGGGCTGATCGTGTCGGGCGGCGAGGAGACGTCGGGCGTGGCGCTGGTGGCGGAGATCCTCAACAACATCGAGAAGGTGCACGAGGACCGCATCTTTGACCAGCTCACGGAGATCGACCCCGAGCTGGCCGAGGAGATTCGCAGCAACATGTTCACCTTTGATGACCTCATCTACCTCGACGACCGCGGGACGCAGACCCTCCTCAAGGAGATCGACAACCAGGTGCTCATCCTCGCCCTCAAGACGGCGAGCGAGGAGGTCAAGCAGCGCTTCTTTAGCAACATCTCGCAGCGCGCCGCCGAGATGATCCGCGAGGACCTCGAGGTCTTGGGCGCCGTGCGCCTGAGCGATGTGGAGGCGGCGCAGTCGACGATCGTGCAGACCGCGCTACAGCTCGAGGCGGACGGCAAGATCGTCATCGCGACGCCCGGCTCAGATGACCAGTTTGTGTAAGCGCTGGTGTGTGTAAGCGCTGGTCTGTGTAAGAGATCTCTCTCGTTCAGCAAGGAGCTGTCAGCATGAGCGGCATCATCCGCGGCGATCACGCCAAGAACATCACCTCCGACATGTTTACGCCTCGCGCGGAGGGCTTTCAGAAGCTGGCGCTGCCACGGCTGAACTACAACGGCCAGCCCATCGTCGAAGAGCAGCCCAAGCCGCGCCGCCCCGGCGCCCCCCCCGCCGCCCCCTCGGCGCCGCCCCCCCGCGAGGAGCCCGTCTACCAGCCCCCGCCGCAGGTGACGCCGCCCGTGATCGAGATTCCCGATGAGACGCTGTCGATCTTCTATGACCGCGCCTTCCAGAAGGGCCTCGACGAGGGGCGCATGCAGGCCTACGCCGAGGTGGAGGAGATGAAGCGCCGGTACGCGGAGTCGCTGCAGTCGCTCGTGAACATCTCTCGTCAGCTCGAGGACAGCAACAAGCTGCAGCTCATCCACCTGTCGTGTGACATCGCCGAGCGCATCATCCGCCAGCAGGTGGTCACCCACCCCGAGACGCTGCTCAACATGATCAACCAGGCGATCAATGACGTGCAGACGCAGGACGACGTGACCATCGTGTGCAACATGGACGACTACGAGTACCTCGTCAGCCACATCGACAACCTCAAGAAGCACCCCAACCACACCTTCAAGATCAACCTGATGGTGGACGACATGCTCGAGCGCGGGGACTTTAAGATTCAGACCTTCCAGGGCAGCACCGACTGGAAGGCGCGCCCGCAGGTGGCCGCCGTCCGTGACGTCCTCACGCGCGACCGCTGAGAGGGGCGCGCGGCATGTTTAGCCCCGACCGCTTTGGCGTGGACGTCAAGGACCTCGCAGGTCGCCTCAAGGGCGTGGCGCGCCCCACCACCAAGGGGCGCGTGACGCAGGTCATCGGGCTCGTGGTGGAGGGCTACGTGCCCAACGCCAGCATGGGCGCCACCTGCCTCATTGAGCGCAAGGACGGCCCGCCGCTCGAGGCGGAGGTGGTGGGCTTCCGCGGGGACGTGGCGCTCTTGATGCCCATGGGGGACCTCTACGGCATTGAGCTCGGCTGCCCCATCTCCACGCACCACCAGTCGGCGCTCGCCGGGGTGGGGCGCGCGATGCTCGGGCGCGTGCTCGACGGAATGGGCCGCCCCCTCGACGGCGGGCCGCCCCCCGCCTTTGAGCGCATGATGCCCCTGTCGGCGCAGCCCCTCAACCCCATGCACCGCCAGGTGATCGACACGCCGATGTGGCTCGGCATCCGCGCCATCGACACGCTGATCACGTGCGGCAAGGGGCAGCGCGTGGGCGTGTTCGCGGGCTCGGGCGTGGGCAAGTCGGTGACCCTGGGCATGATGGCGCGCAACGCCTCCTCCGACGTCAACGTGATCGCGCTCATCGGCGAGCGCGGGCGCGAGGTGCTCAACTTTATCCACCACGACCTCGGCCTCGAGGGCCTCAAGCGCAGCGTGGTGGTGTGCGCCACCAGCGACACGTCCCCCCTCGAGCGCATCCGCGCCGCCAAGTTCGCCACGTCCATCGCGGAGTTCTTTCGGGAGCAGGGGCGCGACGTGCTCTTGATGATGGACTCCATCACGCGTTTCGCCATGGCGCAGCGCGAGATCGGCCTCGCCGTGGGGGAGCCCCCCACCACGCGCGGCTACCCGCCGAGCGTCTTTGCGCTCCTCCCGCGCCTCCTCGAGCGCGCCGGGCGCGTCTCTAAGGGCGGCAGCATCACCGGCCTCTACACGGTGCTCGTGGAGGCGGACGACATGAACGACCCCATCGGCGACACCGTGCGCTCGATCATCGACGGGCACGTGGTGCTCAGCCGCGACCTCGCCGCGCAGAACCACTACCCCGCCATCGACGTGAGCGTGAGCGCCAGCCGCGTGATGAGCGCGGTGACCAGCCCCGATCACCGCGCCGCCGCCGGTAAGGTGCGCGAGCTGATCGCGTCGTATCGCAAGGCTGAGGACCTCATCAACATCGGAGCCTACCAGCGAGGCTCCAACCCAACGATCGACCGCGCGATCGCTCAGATCGACGCGATCAACCAGATGCTGCGCCAGGGGGTTGAGGAGAAGGTGGACCACCAGATGTCCCTCCGCAACCTGCTCGGCATCGTGAACGCCTATGGAGCTAGCTGATGTGCGCGTTTAACTCCTCTTGCGCCCCCCGGGCGCTCGCCTCCCTCTCTCGGATCGCCGCCCTCCTGAGCGGCGCCCTCGGCGTCAGCGCGGCGTTTTGCGCGGCGATCAGCGCGGCGACTTTGGCCCCAGCGCTGGCGCAGCCCGCCTCCACCACTAAGACGCGCAGCGAGATCGTGATGGAGGACCAGTCGCGCGTCTTTAAGGGTGCTGAGATGAAGCGCCAGCAGCTCGTGGAGGCGCAGCAGGAGCTCGAGCGGCGCACCGCGCGCCTCAAGAGGCTCGAGTCGGAGGTGATTCGCCGCTAT
>VGTA01000047.1 GCA_016874875.1 Deltaproteobacteria bacterium
CCCGTGCCCACCCTGCCTACGCCCACGCCCACGCCCACGTCCACGCCCGCGCCCGCGCTCGCGCCCGCGCCCGCGCCCGCGCCCGCAACCCCCCCGCTTCCCCCCTCGCCCGCCCGAGGCGCCGTGGCCTCGCGCGCCTCGCGCGCCTCGCGCTCGAGCTGCTCGCCGAGCGCGTCAAGAGGCACGGGCGCGGGCGCGGGCGCCGTCACGGGCGCGGCCGAGGGCGCCGGCGCAAGCGCGGGCGCGGGCTGCGTGGATTCCGCCGCGCCCCCCGAGAGGGTTCCCCCCAGGAGACTCTGCGCGGCTCGCGAGATGAGCGACAGCAGGGCGGCGAGCACAGGGGTCTCCCGAGGAGTGCGGGGGGCGTCAGAGGCCGCGCAGGAACGCCAGGAGCGCCGCGCGGCGGGCGGCGGGGAGCGCCTCGTAGGCGCGGCGGCTGGAGAGCGCCTCGGCGTCGTGCGCCGCGATGGCCTCCTCCGCCGTGGCGGCGCGCCCATCGTGCCAATATGGCGCGGTCGCGGCAAGCCCCCACAGCGGCGGCGTGCGGAAGGCGCGGTGGGGGAGGTCGCCGTCGGGCACCCCCACAAAGGACGGGTCCTGCACGTCGTGCGTCAGCAGGTCGGTGAAGGCGGGGCGGGGCAGCCCCCCCCACGCCTCCGCCACGTGGCACGCCGCGCAGCCCACCTCCACAAAGGCGCGCCCGCCCGGCGTGGCCAGCCACGCCGCCGCGTCGCCCACGGGCGCGAGGGGCGCCTCGCCCGCCAGCGCGCCCATCGGGGGGGCGGCGAGCCGCGCCACAAAGAAGGAGAGGTCCCCAAAGCGCGCCGCGTCCACCTCGGGGTCGGGCGCCGCGTCGTCATCGCGCGTCACCGCCGTGGAGAGCCCGAGGGCGGCGGGGAGCGTGAGCCCGAGCTCGAGACTCAGCGCGTCGGCCACGAACTCGGGGACGCTGGCGATCTGCGCCCGCCACCCAAAGCGCCCCACGCGCCCGTCGGGCAACCGGCGCGCCACGCCGCGCACCCCGTCGGCGTTGGCGTCGAGGGGGTCCTCGCGCGCCACGACCTCCTCCTCGGGGATCGCCGCGAGCGCGCCGAGGCCGAACGTGGGGAGCGCCTGGCGCAGCTCAAAGCGCGGCGCGCCCTGCGCGGCGTCGGAGGCGGGGGGCCACGCGCCGTGGGTGGCGAAACGCCGCAGCAGCGTGCCGCCCTCCGCCGGCGGGGCGGCCCCGACCGCCAGCGCCTCCGCCGAGGGCGCCCCCTCCCCCGCCTGCAGATACCCCGCCGGCAGATATCCCAGGCGCACCGCGCTCACGCCGATGGGCCCCGCCCCCCCCACGAAGGGGTCAAAGTGACAGCCGCGGCAGCTGTCGCCGTTGAGCTGCGGGCCGAGCCCCTCCGACACCCCCACGTCCCGATCATAGAGCGCGCGCCCGCGCCGCCACCGCGCCAGCTCCTCGCCGGCGAGGGGCGCGTCGGGGCCGCCGAGCGCCCCCGCCCCCGGCTCCGGCGCCCCGGGCGGAATCAGCCCCGCGGTGTAGACCTCCTCGCCGCCGAGCGACTCGAGGAAGGCGACGACCGCCGCCCGCCCCGCCGCGTCGAGGGCGCCGTAGCGCGCCGCGCTCCCGCGCGCCTCCCCCCCGTGCTCCTCGATGGCCTCCTCGAGCGTGTGGGCGCGCCCGTCGTGCAGGAACGGCCCTGTGCCGCGCACGCCCCAGAGCGGCGCCGTGCGGAACTCCGCGCCCCCCGCCAGCCCCATCACCAGCCCGTCGGCGAGCCCCTCGCCCATGTCGTGGAGCAGCAGATCGGAGTACAAGGGCACCAGGCCCGCCGGCGACGAGAGCGCCGGGACGTGGCAGGCGGCGCAGCCCACCGCCGCGAAAAGACTCTCCCCGAGCGCCTCCTCGGCGCCCTGAGGGGAGGGGGCGGGCGCCGCCAGCAGCATCGCCCAGCTCACGAGGTCAAACAGGTCCTGCGCGCTGAGCTCTGGGTCCGGCGCCGCGTCGCCGTCGGTGAGGGGCGCTGAGGGCGCCGCCGCCTGCGGGAGCTCGTGCGCCTCGAGGGCCACCCCGCCCACCGCCAGCGGCGGGTCCGCCGCGAGGGCGCGCGCCTGCGCGCCGAGCGCCTCCTCGTCGTGCGCCTCCTCGTCGCGCGCCTCCGCCACCGAGGGCACAGGCAGCGCCGCCTGCAGCGCCGGCGGCAGCGGGTTGGACGTCACGCCGAGGTGGTTAAAGAGCGGCCCGCGGATAAAGTTCTCCACGCTCACCGTCTGCGCCTTCATGCCAAAGCGCCCCACGTAGCCCTGGTCGTAGTTGGGGCGCCCGCTCACCCCGTCGCCGTCGGCGTCCTCGGGGTCGGCGTGGGCCAAGATCGCCTCCTCCGAGACCTGCGCCACCAGCCCGATCCCAAAGAAGGGCACCGGGTTGCGCAGCGCCATCACCGTCCGCTCTGGCTCCGCCTCCCGCTTGGTGGGGCCCTCGGGGCGGCTGAGGTCAAAGGTGTCGAGCACCCCGCTGCGCGGCCCGAGCGCCGAGAACCCCCCCCCCGGGAGCCCCCCGCCATAGATATAAAAATCCCGATAGTGCCCCGCCGCCCCTCCAAAGACCGGCTTCTCGTGACAGGCGGCGCAGAAGGTGACGTTGATGAGCGGCCCGAGCCCCTCGCGGGGCGTAAAGCGCCGCGTCGCCACCGCCCGCCCGCGCTCAAAGGCGGCGAGCTGCTCCGCGGTGGCCGCCGGGATCGGCGCGCCGGGCGTCCCGAGGTGCTCCGCCGCCACCCCGAGCGGCGCCGACGGCGGCTGCTCATGACCGCAGGCGGCGCAGAGGGCGGCGCAGAGGGCGGCGCAGAGGGTGGCGCGCGGGGCGGCGCGGAGGGCGGCGCGGAGGGTGGCGCGCGGGGCGGCGCGGAGGGCGGCGCGGAGGGCGGCGCGCGGGGCGGCGCGGAGGGCGGCGCGGGGGGCGACGCGGAGGGCGGAAGGGGAGCGCATGCGTAATGACCCGCTCATGTGGGGGTGATGGGGGTGATGGGGGTGATGGGGGTGATCGAGAGCGGCGACCGCTGAGGGGCGTCCGGCCGCGCGCCCAAGAGCCAGCCGGAGAGCTGCTCGCGGAGGCGCTCCTCGAGGGTGGGGGGCAGCGGCGCGCGCGCCGCGCTGCAGCGAGCGGCGCGCGGCGAGCAGCGTTTAGGTGATTCTAGATGATTGATTCTAGACGAGGAGCGGGCGCTTCGTTTAGGGTGATTTGCGCCCTAGCGCTCTAAAAATCCACCCCCCTGATCGAGGTCCACGCCGATGCGCTTGCTCCCGCTCGCCGCCCAACGCGCCTGCACCAGCACCGCCGCCGCCGCCCTCGCCCTCGCCCTCGCCCTCAGCTCCTGCGCCGAGGTCAGCACCCACGAGGAGGAGGGCGACGAGAAGCGCGGCGCCACCAGCTGCTCGCAGCGGTGGCTTCCCGCAGGCCCTCGCGTCTCCAGCCGCAGCGTCGCCTACCAGAGCGCCGGCGCCTGCCAGGGGCGCGCGCAGCCCGGGGCGGTGGCGCTCGGCGACTTCCTCCGCCAGCGATTCGGGGCGCTCATGAATCTGCGGGTGGAGGGCGACGGGGTGCAGATCTACAACTGCCGGAGCGTGCGCGGCGGGCGCGCCCGCTCCGTGCACGGCGACGGGCGCGCGGTGGACGTGTTTATCCCCCTCAATGGCGCCGGCGCTAACAACCAGAAGGGCGACGTGATCGCCAACTGGCTCGCGGAGAACGCCAACGAGATCGGCATCCAGATGATGATCTGGGACAGGACCACCTGGGAGGCGAGCGGCGGGCAGCCGCGGCACTCGTGCTACGGCGGCGACCACCCCCACAACGACCACATCCACATCGAGCTCACCTGGCAGGCGGCGCGCGAGCAGACCCCTTTCTTCACCCAAGGCCTCGGCGTGCTCACCCCGCTGCCCGTCCTCCCCACGCGCTGGGTGGGCGAGGCGTGCGCGTCGAGCGCCGAGTGCATCGGCGCCGACGCGCCCGGCGCCTGCCTGCTCGGCGCGGGGGGCGCCGGCGCCTGCTCGCTCCCCTGCGCGGGCTACTGCCCCGACCGCGCCGGCGAGGCGCCCACCTTCTGCGTGGACTCCGAGGCGCTCTCGCAGGCGCCCGGGCGCGGCTACTGCGTGACCAAGGCGGAGGGGGGGCGCTGCGCCGGCGGCGCCCCGGCGCGCGCCGAGACTCACGACCGCTTCGTGGGCGCGAGCGGCGCGCCGCGCGCGTCCGCGGACGTGTGCGTCCCCGAGGCGCTCGCCGCCCCCACGCCGACGCCCACGCCGACGCCGACGCCGACGCCCCCGCCCCCGCCCCCGCCCCCGCCCCCGCCCCCCGGGCCCGAGCCCGAGCCCGAGCCCGAGCCCGAGCCCGAGCCCGAGCCCGAGCCCGAGCCCGAGCCCGAGCCTGAGCCCGAGCCCGACCCGGACCCGCAGCCCGAGCCGCCCCCGGAGCCACCCCCCCCCTCGCGCAACGGCGGCGTCTGCCAGGACCCGTCGCTGGAGCTGAGCGACCACGCGCTCCCCTGCCCCGGCTACCCCGAGAACCACTGGCGCTGCGCGTGCAGCGACCGCTTCGATGAGGTGATCTCGCAGGTGTGCCGTGGGGGCGCGTGGGTGACCTTTGAGCTCAACCCGCGCGACTGTAGCCGCTGCGACGGCCGCTACACGTCGGGCTGCGCGCCGCGCTGACGCCGGCGGCGAGAGGCACACATGACCGCGCAGAACCAAATCGACCCGATCCTGTTCGCCCTCCCCGCCTTCTTTGTCCTCATCGGCGTTGAGCTGTGGGCGGGGCGCCGCCGCGGGCTGAGGCTGTATCGCCTCAACGACACCCTCGCCAACCTGCACCTCGGCGCCGGGCTGGTGCTCCTCTCGGCGCTCCTCAAGGCGCCGCTCTTGGCGCTCTACGACGCGGTGCACCAAGAGGTGGGGCTGCGGTGGTGGGACTCCTCGAGCGTGGGCGCCTGGGCGCTCGGCGCTCTGCTGATGGACCTCGCCTACTACTGGCTCCACCGCCTCAGCCACGAGATCAACTTCCTGTGGGCGGCGCACGCGGTGCACCACCAGAGCGAGGAGTACAACCTCTCGGTGGCCGCCCGGCAGTCGTGGGTGCAGTTCATCTACGCGGGCTTCTTTTACCTGCCGCTCGCCGCGCTCGGCGTGCCCGCCGGGCCGTTCTTCCTCCTCAACGCCCTCAACACCCTCTACCAGTTCTGGATTCACACCCGCCTCGTCGACCGCCTCGGCCCCCTCGAGTGGGTGCTCAACACCCCGAGCCACCACCGCGCGCACCACGGGGTGGACGACGAGTACGTGGACCGCAACTACGCCGGGGTGCTCATCGTGTGGGACCGGCTCTTTGGGACCTTTGCGCCCGAGGGGCGCGCGCCGCGCTACGGCGTGATCAAGCCGCTGCGCGCCTGGAGCGCCGCGCGCGCCAACCTCGACGTGTGGGCGCAGGTGGCGCGCCGCGCCGCCGCCGCGCCGGGGTGGGGCGCGCGCCTCGGGCGCGCCTGGCGCCTGCTCATCCGCGCCCCCGCCCACGTGGACCCGGGCGAGGAGGCGCGCGGCGATGGGCCCCTGCGGACGGACGAGGGCTACGCGCTCTATGACGCGCGCGGCCCCCTCACCCCCTACGCCGCCCTCATGGGCGCCGCCTCCCTCCTGAGCGGCCTGTGGGTGATCGCCGCCGCCCCCGCCGCCACCTACGCCGCCTCCTCGGCGGGGGTGGTCCCCTGGGCGCTGTGGGGGTGGGTGGGCGCCCACCTCCTCGCGGGCGTCACGCTCGGCGCCCTCATGGACGGGCGCGGGTGGGCGCGGTGGGTGGAGGCGGCGCGCTTGCTCTGCGTGGTGGCGCTCTGCGCCTGGGCGCCCCTCTAGGCGCTCAGGTCTTTAGGTCTCTTTAGGTCAGGTCTCCCCTCTCCCGAGGAGCGCTTGTGTCCCATTCCCGCCGCGTCGCCCCCCCCCGCCGCGCCCCGCTGGCGCTCACCGCGGCGCTCCTCGCCTCCTGCGCGGAGGCCGTCGTCTCCCGCGACGCCCCCGCGCCCCTCACCGGCGGCGCCGCCCCCGCGCAGGAGCCCGCCGCCAGAGAGGGCGCGGGCGGCGCGGGAGGCGGCGCGGGAGGCGGCGTAGGAATCGGCGCGGGAGGCGGCGCGGGAGGCGGCGCGGGAGGCGGCGCAGGAAGCGGCGCAGGAATCGGCTCAGGAAGCGGCGCGGGCGTTGGCGTAGGAGGCGGCGCGGGCGTTGGCGCGGGCGTTGGCGCGGGCGTTGGCGGCGGGGGCGAGGCCCCTGACGCGGCGGAGGGCGGGGGCGGGGGCGCCCCCGACGCAGCGCCGCCGCCGCCCCCGCCCGCCCTCTGCCCCGCCGCCCCCCCCGAGTGCGAGCAGGTCGGCGGCGTCGGCGGCCCCGTCAACAACACGCTCACGCGCGCCGCCGAGGGCTACTTTGCGCTCACCGAGGGGGGCTTTGACGCCGCGGCGGAGGCGCGGGTCGACGCGCTGCGGGCGGCGGCGGGGAACGCGCCGGCGAGCTACGCGACGGTCCTCGCTGACCTCAACCGCCAGGCGACGCGCGTCAGCGGGCACCCGGGCGTGTATTGCTTTGATGTGGGCTTTCGGTGGAACAGCGGCGATGACGCCGTGGACTACTGGTGGCCGCAGGGGATCACGGGCTCCGCCGACGCGCACCCAAGCAACGCGGTGGCGGGGGAGGCGGTGGCGCTGGTGAGCTGGTACCACAAGCCCGACGTGGACCCCGGCACCGACGTCGACAAGGGCGCGCGCGTGTCGTGGGTCAAGACCACGGGCCTCAGCGACCTGCGCTACCGACACCTGCTCTTGGTGGACCCCTACACCGACGCGGCGGGGCGCCCCAACTTTCGCCCCAAGCCCACGCACGCCGGCGGGCTGGTGTGGTTTGGGCGCTACCTGTATGTGGCGGAGACCCGCCTCGGCTTCTCGGTGTACGACATGGAGCGCATGTTCAGCGTCACCACCGGCCTCGATCACCACGTGGGCTACCGCGAGGAGGACGGGCGCTACTACGCCGCCAACTACAAGTACGTGATTCCCCGCGTGGGCTCCTATGAGCTCGACGCGCAGAGCTGCTGCGCGCGCTTCTCGTTTGTGAGCCTCGACCAGAGCACGCAGCCGCCCTCGCTGCTCTCGGGCTCCTACACCAACGTCAACGTCGCCGGTCACCTCCACCGCTGGGCGCTCGACCCCGCCACGGGGCGCCTCGCCACCGCGCCGGGGGCGGGGGGGCGCGTGGCGCGCAGCGCGGAGCAGCTGCACCTCGGGGTGCTCAAGGCGCAGGGGGCGCTCTCGTATGGGGGGCGCTACTACGTCTCGAGCTCGCACCCCAAGACGAGCGGGGCGGGGAGTCTGTACGTGGGGGCGGTGGGGGCGCCGTGGGTGAACCGGGGCGGCCCGCGCCTCCCTGAGGACCTGCACTACTCGCCGCGCTCCGATCGCCTCTGGAGCCTCACCGAGGAGCCGGGGAGCCGCGTGGTCTACGGGGCGCTGCGCGCGCACCTCGACAACGGCTGCCCCTGAGCGCGCAGGGCGCCCTACGCCGGAGTCGCCCCCCCGCCCCCCTCGGCCTCGCGCCGCGCCTGCAGGGCGTGCGCCACCCCAAAGACGCCCACCCCGAGCAGCGCCGCCACCAGGTAGAACGCCACGCCGCCGTCCCAGCCAAAGGCGTCGACGCACACCCCCGTGCCCACCCCGGAGAGGGCGGCGCCGAGGTAGCCGAAGAGGCCATTAAAGCCCGTGGCGGCGCCGGCGTAGGCGCGCGGGGCGCAGCTGGCCGCGCTCACGGAGGTGAGCATCTGCGGGCCGTAGACCAAGAAGCCCACGAGCGACAAGAGCAGCGCGCTGGCGATGGGTGTGTTGAAGGCGGGGCCGAGGGCGGGACTCAGGTAGAGCAGGCACAGGCTCAGGGCGAGGCCGGCCATGTAGAGGCCGTTGACCACCGAGTAGCGCCCCCGGAAGGCGCGGTCGGCGAGGTAGCCGGCGCCGAGGCCGCCGAGGATGCCGGCCACCTCGAGGGCGGCGACCATCCACCCCGCCTCGCTGAGGTCCACCCCGCGCGCCTCCTTGAGGAACTTGGGCGCCCAGTCGAGCATGCCGATTCGCACCACATAGACGCAGAGGTTGCCGAGCGAGACGAGCCACAGCAGCGGGTTAGCGAGGACGTGGGCGGCGGTGTCGCGGAGGGCGCCGAGCCAACCGCCGGGGGCGTCGGCGCGCGGCGGGGGGGCGGGGGCGTCGTCGCCGTGGGGCGAGGGGAAGCCGAGCGCCTCGGGGCGGTCGCGCAGCGCGAGCGCCACCCCGACGGCGCCGGCGGCGGCGAGGGCGGCGGGGGCGAAAAAGACCGCGCGCCACCCCCACTGCGTGACGAGGTAGCCGCCGAGCACAAAGATGACCGCGCCGCCCACCTGGTGGGAGGCGTTCCACAGCCCCCACCAGGTGGCGAGGCGCTTGGGCTCGTACCAGGTGGTGAGCAGCGTGGCGCACGGCGGCCACCCCATCGACTGCGCCCAGCCGTTGAGCAGCCACAGCCCCAGGAGCGCCCAGAAGGCGCCGCTGAGCCCAAAGAGCACGTTGATGAGGGCGCTGGCGAGCAGCCCGATCACCATAAACCAGCGCGGGTTGGCGTGGTCGGCGATGACGCCGTTGAGGAACTTGCCGACGCCGTAGACGAGGGAGGTGCCCGTGAGCAGCACCCCGAGCTGGGTGTTGCTGTAGCCGAGCTCCTCGCTCATGCCGGGGAGCGCCATGGAGATGTTCTTGCGGACGATGTAGAAGAGGGCGTACCCAAACATCATCCCGCCCATGACGCGGACCTGCCAGCGCCTAAAGTCATCGTCGCGCGCCGCGCCGGCGGGGCGGAGGGGGGCGGCGGGGGCGCGGCGGAGGTGGTGGCGCAGCGAGTGTGGCACGAGGGGCCTCGTCTGTGGTGAGGTGAGGTGGGGTGCGCGGCGGCGCGCGGCGGCGTGCCCCGGTGGGGGCGTGAGAGCCTAACATCAACGGCGCCCGGTTCAAGAGGGCGCGGAGAGGGGTCAGGAGCAGATGGGCGCAGCGAGAGGTCATGAGCAGGTGGGCGCGGAGCAGGTGGGCGCGGAGCAGGTGGGCGCGGAGCGGGTGGGCGCGGAGCAGGTGGGCGCGGAGCAGCTCAACGCGGAGCTGTCGTTCCTAGAGTCCTCCCTCAGCGAGCGCGACCTCCGCCTCTTTGAGGGCCTCCGCCTCCGCCTCGCCGAGGGGCGCCCGGGGTCGCTCTCGGAGCTGCTCAACAGCCCGTCGGCGCGGTCGTGGCGCGTGCGGCTGCGGGAGCTGCGCGCGAGCCCGCGCCGCGACGCGCTGCTCGCCCCCCACCGCGCCCCGCCCCCGCCCCCCGCCCTCCGCCCGCTCGAGGAGCTGATGGAGCTGAGCGGGGGGGTGGTGATGGGCAGGGCGCGGGCGCGGGAGCGCGAGGCGCGGGTGCTGCGGCCGAGCGACTTTACGCTCACGGAGCCGCACCTGCTCATGCACAGCGACGATGAGTCGCTCGAGCGGCTGTGGGTGACGGAGCGCGAGGCGCACAACGCCCTCGCCCCCTCCGACGTGCTCGTGTTGACGAAGGGGGTGGGGGTGGGGGTCTACCTGTTCCCAGAGCTGCGGCGGCAGGCGCTGCCCACGCTCGCGCACCTCAACATGATCGTCCTGCGCGCGCGGCGCGGCGCGCCGCCTGAGGGCGCAAGCGCCGCCCTCCTGCACCCCGCCTTCATCGCCGCCTGGCTCACCTCGCGCGAGGGCCTCAGCGCCCTCGCCGCGCGCGTGCCGCCCCCGGCGCCGGCGGAGCGCGAGGGGGAGGGGCGCACGGTGAATCGGAGCCAGCTCAGCCTCATCGAGCACGACGCCCCCCGCGCCTGGGCGCTCACGCTCTCCGACCTCCGCGCCCTGCGCGTGCCGCTCCCCTCGCCGCTGCGCCAGGCGCTCGCGGTGGTGCTGTACTGCTTGACGCGCGAGCTGGCGCGGCAGCGCGCGCACCTAGAGCGGGCGCGCGGGGCGGGGCTCCGGGCGGCGCTGTCGGGCGGCGTGTGGGGCGGCGTGTGGGGCGGCGCGGGGGGGGCGCGCGGGGCGGAGGCGGGCGGGTGGGACGTGGCGCGGCGGGACGCGGCGCTGCGGGCGGCGCACCGCGCGCACCTCGACGCGCTCACGCAGCCCTTTGGCGCGGGGCCGGCGCTGAGCTGCGAGCGCCTCGACGCCGCGCCCCTCTTCCCCACCCTCGCCCTCACGCAGGTGCTGCGCGCCCTCACGCGCTACATGATCGGGCTCCGCTTCACCAAGGACCAGCCCTGGCGCATGCTCAACGTGGTGGTCCGGTGCGCCGCCGGCGGCGAGCCGCGCGCGGGGCAGGCGGCCGAGGCGTCGCGGGGCGCCCAAGAGGGCGCCCAAGAGGGCGACCTCGGCGCGCTCGAGGAGCGCTGCGTCAACGCGCTCCACTACGCCCTCCACGAGCTCAAGGAGGCGCTCACGGTGGAGGACGCGGCGCTGGGGCTGCCGCGCGTGAAGCCGGAGCAGTGGTTTCGCTTCGTGGGCTCCCGGCGCCACGCCGCCGCCCCCGCCGCGCCCCCAGACCTCGCCTTGGCGCTGTGGGTGAGCGCGGGGGAGGGCGACGCGCTCGGGGAGGCGCGCGCGCGACTCGCCGCCGCCGCCGCCGCCGTCTCCGCCCCCAGCCCCGGCGCCCCGCCGCTGTCGCCGCGCGCGCTGGTGGTGACGCGCCTCGCGCGCTGGCGCGAGGAGGCGGGCGAGGCGCGCGCGCTGCTCGGCGACCTCCCCCTCGCGGGGGCGCTGGTGGCGCTGGGCGTCTGCGGGCCGCCGGCGCCCGCGGAGGGCCTGCTCCTCGGCGACCTCGACTCGTTCGCCCTCGGCGGCGCGCGCCCGCTCCAGGAGGCCGAGCTGGCGCGCTGGGCGCGCGAGCCCGTCGCCCGCCTCCTCGCCGCCCTCCGCGCGAGCCGCGCCGAGCACGCCGCCCACCTCGCGACTCTCGAGGAGCAGCTCGCGCAGCTGCTCGGCGACGGGTGACGCCCGCGGCGTCGCTCGCCTGCTGCGTCGCTTGTGCCCCGGCGTCGCTTGTGCCCCGGCGTCGCTTGTGCCCCGGCGTCGCTCGTGCCCCGGCGTCGCTTGTGTCCCGGCGTCGCTTGTGTTTGCGGGCGGCTCTGTTGTTGATTGAGCGTGTACATTCGCACTGATATAGATTCACCCTGACCGCCC
>VGTA01000048.1 GCA_016874875.1 Deltaproteobacteria bacterium
GACGTTCCCCGCTTCGCGCGGCGCTGTCAACCCTCCCCTCCCCCCCCTCCCTCCCCCGCTCCCTCCCCCTCTCCCTCCCCCTCTCCCTCCCCCTCTCCCTCCCCCTCTCCTTGTATTGAGCGGCGGCGTGTGCCTATCCTCCGAGGGACCTCCAAGACGCGCCACGACGAGACGAGACGACCTAGGGAGCACAGGAGCCAGCTATGAGCCTGATTGAGCAGATCGCGAGCCTTCAAAACTACGAGGAGTACGCCGACCTCACCTGGAGCGGCGGCTTTGAGGACTACCTCTCGCTCGTGCAGGCGCGCCCTGAGGTGACGCGGACCGCCTACCAGCGCCTCTACGACATGATCATGTCGTATGGCAGCGAGGAGCGCACCGACAACAAGAAGCAGCTCACCCACTACTTCTTCTTTGACGACCCCAAGAGCGGCGGGCGCGACGCGGTGTTTGGCATGGACATCCCCCTCATGCGCCTCGTGCACGTCCTCAAGAGCGCCGCCATGGGCTACGGCGCACAGAAGCGCATCATCCTGCTGCACGGCCCCGTGGGGAGCGCCAAGAGCACCATCGCGCGCCTGCTCAAGCAGGGCTTAGAGGAGTACAGCCGCACGGCGGCGGGGGCGATGTACACCTACGAGTGGCGCCTGCCGGCGGAGCTGCGGCACGTGACGGGCGGCGAGGAGGTGTTCCCCTGCCCCATGAACGAGGAGCCCCTGCGTCTGATCCCGGCGGAGTGGCGCGCGGAGGCGTTTGAGCGCCTCGGGCTCAAGCGCGAGGGGCGTCCCATCAAGGTCAGCGGCGACCTCAACCCCGCCTGCCGCCTCATCTTCCGCGAGCTCCTGGCGCACTACGAGGGCGACTGGTCTAAGGTGGTCAGCCACGTGCGCGTGAAGCGCCTCGTCTTGAGCGAGCGCGACCGCGTGGGCATCGGCACCTTCCAGCCCAAGGACGAGAAGAACCAGGACGCCACGGAGCTCACCGGCGACATCAACTACAAGAAGATCGCCCTCTTCGGCTCCGACTCCGACCCCCGCGCCTTTAACTTTGACGGCGAGTTCAACATCTCCAACCGCGGCCTCATCGAGTTCGTGGAGATTCTCAAGCTCGACGTCGCCTTCCTCTATGACCTGCTCGGCGCCACGCAGGAGCAGAAGATCAAGCCCAAGAAGTTCCCCCAGACCGACATCGACGAGGTGATCATCGGGCACACCAACGAGGCCGAGTACCGCAAGCTCCTCGGCAACGAGTTCATGGAGGCGCTGCGCGACCGCACCATCAAGGTGGACGTCCCCTACATCACGCGCTACTCGCAAGAGATCAAGATCTACCGCAAGGACTTCAGCGGCGACCGCCTCCGCGGCGTGCATGTGGCGCCGCACACCCTTGAGATGGCGGCGATGTGGGGGGTGCTCACGCGCCTCGAGGAGCCCAAGAAGCACTCGCTGTCGCTCCTGCAGAAGCTCAAGCTCTATGACGGCAAGATGATCGACGGCTACACGCAGGACGACGTGAAGGAGCTGCGCAAGGAGACGGCGCGCGAGGGCCTCGACGGCGTGAGCCCGCGCTACATCCAAGACAAGATCTCCAACGCCCTCGTCCACGAGCGCGCCGCCACCAGCATCAACCCCTTCCTGGTGCTCAACGAGCTCGCCAGCGGCCTGCGCCAGCACTCCATGATCACCGACGAGAAGCTCCGCGCCCGCTACCTCGAGCTCATCGAGGTGGTGCGCGGCGAGTACGACGAGCTCGTCAAGCGCGAGGTGCAGCGGGCGATCTCGGCGGACGAGGACGCCATCAAGCGCCTGTGCGCCAACTACATCGACCACGTCAAGGCCTACACCCGCAAGGAGCGCGTCAAGAACCCCTACACGGGGCAGCCCGAGCAGCCCGACGAGCGCCTCATGCGCTCCATTGAGTCCAAGATCGACATCTCGGAGTCCCGCAAGGACGACTTCCGCCGCGAGGTGATGAACTACATCGGCGCCCTCGCCCTCGAGGGGCGCACCTTCAGCTTTGACTCCAATGACCGCCTCCGCGAGGCGCTCGAGAAGAAGCTCTTTGAGGACCAGAAGGACACGATCAAGCTCACGAGCCTGGTGAGCAACGTGGTGGACCGCGAGACGCAGGAGAAGATCGACGTGGTGCGCCAGCGCCTCGTGCGCGACTTTGGCTACACCGACGAGTCGGCGGGGGACGTGCTGCAGTACGTGGCGTCGATCTTCGCGCGGGGAGACGCCCGTGGCGAGCGGTGAGGCGGGCCCCGCGGCGCTGACGCCCGCGCAGTCCATCGCGCGCGACACGGGAGTCGCCACCTGGGCGACCCTCGCGCCCCACGCCGCGCGCGGGGGGCTGCTGTGGGTGGAGGGCGCGCCCCTCGAGGAGGTCGCCCTCGCGGTGGCGGCGGACGACGCGGCGCGCGTGCAGGGGTGGCTCTCCTCCGGCGCCCTCCGCCGCGCCGCCCCTGAGCCCCTCGACGCCCCCGGCTACCGCTTCACCATCGTGCAGCCCTTTGTCTTGGCGGCGCCCCTGCGCGTGGGCTCTGACGCCCCCGCGGGCGGGAGGTGATGGGATGAAGATCGAGCGAGACCACGCGCGCTTCCGCGAGATCGTCAAGGGCAAGGTGCGCGAGAACCTGCGCCAGTACATCTCGAGCGGCTCGATCGTGGGCAAGGAGGGCGGCGAGGCGGTGAAGGTGCCCCTGCCGCAGATCGACACCCCGCGCTTCCGCTTTAGCGGCAAGGACCGCGGCGGCGTGGGGCAGGGGCAGGGCGCGCCCGGGGACTTCCTCGGGCCGAGCGACCAGGAGCCCGCCGACGGCGAGGGGGAGGGGGCGCCAGGGAGGCCGGGCGAGGGCGCGGGCGCCAAGGAGCTCGAGCTCGAGGTGAGCCTCGCGGAGCTCGCGGAGCTCCTAGGGGAGGCCCTCGCGCTCCCCAAGATCGAGCCCAAGGGCTCCTCCACGATCACGGCGCCCAAGCGCCGCTACAAGAGCGTCCGGACCGTGGGCCCGAGCAGCCTGCGCCACTTCAAGCGCACCTACCGCGAGGCCCTCAAGCGCGCCATCGCCACGGGGGAGTTCAACCCCGCCGCGCCCGTCGTGATTCCCAACCGTGACGACATGCGCTACAGGAGCTGGTCGGAGGACGCGCTGCCGCAGTCGAGCGCGGTGGTGATCTATATGATGGACGTGTCGGGCTCCATGGGCGACCTGCAAAAAGAGATCGTCCGCATCGAGTCGTTCTGGATCAACACCTGGCTCAAGAGCCAGTACAAGGGCATCGAGACGCGCTACATCATCCACGACGCCACCGCCAAGGAGGTGGACGCGCACACCTTCTTCCACACCCGCGAGTCCGGCGGCACCATGATCAGCAGCGCCTATGAGCTCGCCGCGCGCATCATCGCGGAGGACTACCCCGCCAGCGACTGGAACATCTACCCCTTCCACTTCAGCGACGGCGACAACTGGTCGCAGGAGGACACCCTGCGCTCCGTGGCGCTCCTGCGCGACAAGATCCTGCCCGCCTCCAACCAGTTCAGCTACGGGCAGGTGGAGAGCCCCTACGGCTCCGGGCAGTTCCTCAAGGACCTCCGGAAGCACTTCAACCTCAGCGACGCCTCCTGCAAGGTGGTGTGCTCGGAGGTCAAGAGCAAGGACGGCATCATCGACTCCATTAAGGAGTTCTTAGGAGCAGGGCGATGATCGAGCACCTCAAGGTGAAGCCGCTGCCCGCTGAGCTGCGCGGCTGGCAGGACCGCATCGAGCGCATCGCCGCGGAGGAGGGCCTCGACTTCTTCCCTACGGTCTTTGAGGTGGTCACCTACGACAAGATGAACGAGGTGGCCGCCTACGACGGCTTCCCCGTCCGCTACCCCCACTGGCGTTTCGGGATGGCCTACGAGCAGCTCTCCAAGAGCTACACCTACGGCCTCTCCAAGATCTATGAGCTCGTGGTCAACACCAACCCCTGCTACGCCTATCTGCTCGAGGGCAACGCGCTGGTGGACCAGAAGCTGGTGATGGCGCACGTCTATGGGCACAACGACTTCTTTAAGAACAACGCCTGGTTCAGCGCCACCGACCGCAAGATGCATGACGCCCTCGCCAACCACGCCGCGCGCGTGCGGCGCTATCAGGAGCGCTTTGGGCTCAGCGAGGTGGAGACCTTTATCGACACCTGCCTCTCCCTCGACAACCTCATCGACTTCCACCGCCCGTACCGCCCCGCTGAGGCGCAGAGCTCCCACCGCCCCTCCCTCGACCTCCCCGAGGAGCTCGCCGGCGGGCTGGGGGAGGCGCCGCGCCTGCGCGTGTCGGCGCGGGTGGACGAGGCGGTGAACAGCGAGGCGTTCTTGGAGGAGCAGCGCGCCCGCCTGCGCGAGGAGCGCGCCCGCGCGGCGCGCTTCCCGCGGGAGCCGGAGCGCGACGTGCTCATGTTCTTGATGGAGAGCGCCCCCCTCAAGCCGTGGGAGCGGGGCGTCTTGGAGCTCATCCGCGAGGAGGCGTACTATTTCGCGCCGCAGCGCGTGACCAAGATCATGAACGAGGGGTGGGCGTGCTTCTGGCACACGCGCATCATGACGCAGCGCGGGGTGCTCGCCCCGAGCGAGCTGATCGACTACGCCGACCGCCACAGCGGCACCACGGCGGCGCGCCGCGGGAGCATCAACCCGTATCGCCTGGGGCTGGAGCTGTTTCGCGACATCTTTGATCGCTGGGAGCGCGGGCGCTTTGGGCGCGCGTACGCGGAGTGTGATGACCTAGAGCAGAAGGTCTCGTGGGACACGCGGGCGGGACTCGGCCTGCAAAAGGTCTTTGAGGTCCGCCGTCACCACAACGACCTCACCTTCCTCGACGAGTTCCTCACGCCGGAGTTCTGCGCCGCGCAGCGCCTGTTCACCTTCGAGAGCAACCCGCGCGCGAAGGCGTGGCAGGTGGCGTCGGTGGAGTTCCAGGATGTGAAGCGGAAGCTCCTGTCGCAGCTCACGAATATGGGTCAACCCATCATCGCCGTGGTGGACGCGCGCTATCAGGGGCGCGATGAGCTGCTCCTCGCGCACACCTATGAGGGCGTTGAGCTCGATGACGCCTACACGCGCCCCACCCTCAAGAATCTCCACGCGCTCTGGAAGCGCCCCGTGCACCTGCAGACGCGCCGCAAGTCCCGCCGGGGGGACGTGGAGGGGGTGCTGGTGTCGTTTGATGGGGCGCAGTACTCGGAGCGGGTGGGGGGGTAGGGGGGCGCAGCGCCCCGCCGCGCCCCGCCGCGCCCCGCCGCGCCCCGCCGCGCCCCGCCCTTGTCCGTCCGCGACCTCCTCCGCTACGCTCACGGCGTCGCCCGCGCGCATCTCCTCACCTCACCGCTGAGCTCACCATGCACACCCCTCCCCGCTCGCCCGCCGCGCCCTCCGCGCCCTCCGCGCCCTCCGCGCCCTCCGCGCCCTTCGCGCCCTTCGCGCCCTTCGCGCCCTTCGCGCCCTTCGCGCTCTCCGCCTTGGCGCTCCTCTCGTGCGCTGACCCCGCGGCAGAGACCGCCGCTGACCTCGCCGCCGCTGACCTCGCCGCCGCTGACCTCGCCGCCGCTGACCTCGCCGCCGCTGACCTCGCCGGGGCGCTCTCCGAGGGCGAGGGCGTGATGGGCGCGGGGCTGCGGGCGCGCGCCGCCCGCGACGCCGCCGCGGGCCACGCGCCCCTCCAGGCGCGCCCTCTCCAGAGCGGCGTGGCGCTCGGCGAGCAGCAGCGCGCGCTGGTGCGCGACGTGTGCCCTCGCGGCCCCACGGTCTTTGGCATCGACGTGTCCAAGTGGCAAAGGACGATCAACTGGCCACAGGTGGTGGCCGATGGGACCGTCTACGCCTTTATCCGCGTCTCCGACGGCGTCAACACGGTCGATGAGAGATTCGCGGAGAACTGGGCGGGGGCGCGGGCCAGCGGCGTGCTCTATGGCGCCTACCAGTTCTTCCGCCCTCGCCAGGACGCGCTGGCGCAGGCGCAGCTGTTCGTGCGGCGCATCCGCGAGGAGGGCGGGCCGGGGCCCATGCCGCCGGTGATCGACGTGGAGGACGACGGGGAGCGCACGAACGCCACCCCGCCCCTGGCGCCGGTGCCGCCCCGCGAGATTCAAGACAAGATCCGCCAGTGGATCGAGTACGTGGAGGCGGAGCTCGGGCAGCGCCCCATCATCTACACCGGCGGCTACTTCTGGGAGGGCGCCGTGTGCTCCTCGGCGAATCCCTGCCCCGATCTCGCCGCCTACCCGCTCTGGCACGCGCAGTACGGCGATAACCGCACAGATCCGGGGCAGACGGTGGAGGGGCGCACCTGCCCCAACATCGCCGACACCTGGGGGGCGTGGACTTTTTGGCAGTACGGCAGCACGGGGCGGGTGGAGGGCATCGGCGGGGGGCGCGAGGACGTGGACATGAACGTGTTTGACGGCGACCGCGCCGCCCTCGACCGCTTTATGGCGGAGAGCGGCGGCGGCGGCGGCGGCGAGCCCCCGCCGCCGCGCGAGGTGTGGGGCGGGCGCCCGCGCGGGCAGAGCTTCCCCGTCGCCTCCGCGGCGCCCATTGAGCTGTGTGTGGGGGAGCGGCTGTGGGGGGAGATGTTCGTGGACAACACGGGCACCGTGGCGTGGGGGGACGAGGTCGCCCTCGCCCCTACGCCGCGCGACGCCCCCTCCGACCTCTCGTCGCCCACCTGGCGCTCCCCCACCCGCGTCGTCGCCCCCGCCGGCCCCACCCCGGGCGCCCCGGTGGCGGTGGGCGAGCGCGGGACCTTCTCGTTCGCCATCGAGCCGCGCCGCGAGGGCCTCATCCGTCAGACTTTCGGGCTGGTGGCGGAGGGCGCGGCGTGGTTCGCCGACTCCGGCGGGCCCGCCGACGACTACCTCGAGCTCAAGGTGAACGCCCGCGCCTGCGCGCCGGACGTGCAGGGGGCGGTGGAGCGCGCCGCCTGTGACGGCGTGGAGGGGTGGGCGTGGGACAGCGCCGCGCCCGGGCGCGTGCTCCGCGTGGAGCTCACCGTCCCCACCTCGAGCGGCCTCGCGCGCGCCGAGGGCTACGCGGACCGCGCCGCCGCCGCCGACCCCTGCCTCGACGCGGGGCCCTGCCTCCACCGCTTCTCCCTCCCCTGGCCCCCCCGCGTGACCGCCGCCATCGCCGCCGCGCAGGGCTACACGCTGATCGCCTATGACGTGGACGGGCGCGCCTATCCTCTCGCCGCGGCGCCGGTGGGCTGCGACGCGCCGGCGGGCGGCGCCGAGGCGGGCGCTGAGGGTCCCGGGGGCGCGGCGGCGGGGGCGCCGGCGGGGGCGGAGGGCGGCGCCGCGGCGCCGGCGGGGGCGGAGGGCGGCGCCGCGGCGCCGGCGGGGGCGGAGGGCGGCGCGGGGGCGCCGGCGGGCGGCGTGGGCGCCGCGGGGGTGGAGGTGCCCGAGGGCGGGTGGCCCGCGGCGGGCGCGGCGGGCGAGGCGGGGGCGGGCGCGGGCGCGGCGGGCGGAGGGGGCGCGGCCGTCGACTGCGCCGCCCCCCCCCGCGCCCCCCCCCCCCCCCGCGCCGACGATTCGGGCTGCGCGCAGGCGGGTGGGCGCGCGCCGGCTCCCCTCGCGCCGCTCGCGCTCCTCGCCGCCGGCGCCCTCTGCGCCCTCCGCGCCCCTCGCGCGCGCCGCGCGGCACTGAGCGCGCGGCCCTGAGCGCGCCGCGCTAGCGCCCCCCCCTCACCCCAGACTCCACATCACCTCCTCCCCCACCGCCAGCACCTCAAACGCCGCCAGGCAGAGGAAGGGCCCAAAGGGGAGGGCGACGCGCCCGCGGGCCCCCTCGGGGCTCTCCTCGCCGAAGTAGGCGTCGAGCTCCTCCTCGGGGAGGGTGAGGGCGTTGGGGCGCCCCGTCAGGCGCGTGTAGAGCAGGGCGGCGCCGGCGGCGAGGAGGCCCTGCAGGGCGCCGAGCAGCAGCACGAAGGGGAGCGCCTCCCACCCGAGGAAGGCGCCGATCACCGCGAGCAGCTTGGCGTCGCCGAGGCCCATCGCCTCGCGCCCGTAGAGCAGCTCGCCGATGACGCGGAGGGTGACCACGAGCGCGTAGCCGAGGGCGGCGCCGGCGAGGCTGCCGAGGGGCGAGAGCGCGGGCTCCCACTCGGCGAGCGTGAAGGCGCCCCACACGCCGATGAGCAGGGCGGGCAGCGACAGCTCGTCAGGGATGAACAGGTGCTCGAGGTCAATAAAGGTGACGGCGATGAGCGCCACGGCGAACGACATCTGCCACGCCCACACCCCCGCCGCCGCCCACAGCCGCCACGGCTCGGGCGCCCAGAGCGCGGGCTCGCTGAGGACGGGCCACACCCACCGCGCCCCCAGCGCCACCCCCCACGCCGCCCCGGCGAGCTCCACGAGCGCGTAGCGGGGGCTGATGGGCGCGCGGCAGCCCGCGCAGCGCCCGCGCAGGGCGAGGTAGCTGAGGATGGGGAGATTCTCTCGCCAGGGGATGAGGCGCCCGCAGCGCGGGCACGAGGAGCGCGGCGCCACCACCGACATGCCGAGCGGCAGGCGGTGGATGAGCACGTTGCCAAAGCTCGCCAGCGAGGCCCCCCAGACGGCGGCGAAGAGCGCCGCGAGGGCGGGACTCAGGGGCGGGGGCGCGCCGCCCGCCCCCTCCCCGTCGGGGGCGGCGAGGGCGAGCGCCGGGAGGGCGAGGGCGAGCGCCGGGAGGGCGCGGGCGAGCGCCGGGAGGGCGCGGGCGAGCGCCGGGAGGGCGCGGGCGGGGCGCGCGTCACACATCAGCGCACCCGGACCGCGCCGAGCAGGGCGCGGTCGTCGCTGGCCTTGACCCCCGCGGGGGCGGCGCTGATCTTGAGGCGCGTCTCGCCGCGATAGAGTCCCACAAAGACCTTGAAGGTGTCGGGCTTGACGCCCCCGCGCACCAAGAACGGGTGCTCGTCGGCGATCAGGTCGCCGGGGCGCCAGTCCTGCGTGGGGAACAGCCCCTCCACGGGGTCGTGGTCGGCGTGGATGCGCTGCCCCGCCGCGTCGATGTGCACAAAGACCTTCCAGGCGCCCGAGAGCGGCGCGCGCGCCCGCCAGTAGAGCCGCAGGCGCGCCTGGGCGCCGGGGCGCAGGGCGGGGTCGTCAAAGCCCCACGCCACCAGCTCCGCCTTCCCCTCAAAGCTCACGGGCTCGCTGAGGGGCGTCACCCCCTCCGGCAGCGCCTTGAGCAGCGCGCGCTCGATGGGATTCTGGCTCTCCTCGCCGGCGCGGAGCTGGTTGGACACCAGCAGGTGCGTGGCGCTCGCGGCGTCGAGCACGGGGAGGTTGGACTGGGTGTGGGCGCGGAAGTCGCGGTTGACGGCGGAGAGGTGCTTGCGCTCCATGGCGAAAAAGACGCGCTCCGGCGCCCGCGCGAGGCGCTTGAACTCGGCGGCGGAGGTGTCGGCGCGCCCCTTGAGGTAAAAGGAGGCGCGCGCCGCCTTGGGGTCGAGCCTGTAGAGTCTGAGCGGCTCGCCGTCGCGCGCGAGGCGCTCGTAGGAGGTGAGGAGGTCGCGCTGGCTGAGGTGGCGCGTGAAGCCCGCCGAGGCGCGCGCCAGCCCCCCCGCCCACAGCAGCGCCGCGGCGCCGAGGAGGGCGGGGGCGGCGGCGGGGTGGCGGCTGAGGGCGGCGAGGCGGCGCGCGGGCGCCCCGAGGGCGCGCGGGAGGCGGCCGAGCGCGTCGAGCAGCGGCGCGGAGAGGAGCGCGTAGGTGACCAGCCACGCCACGAGGGCGATGGAGGCGAGGCGCCACGGGTAGAAGGGGGCGGGGAGGCCCTCCACGCCTTGCCCCGTGAGGGCGCTGAGGAGGCGGGCGGGGTCGCGCTTGAGGTCCACCGCCACCAGCAGCCACAGCGCGCCCGTGAGCAGCGCGCCGAGCGCCTCGCGCGGGCCGCGGGGGGCCTCGGCGAGGTAGAGGCCGGCGAGGAGCGCGGCGGGGGCGGCGAGGAGGGGGGTGAGCTGCGGGGAGCCGCCGTGGTGGGCGGCGTTGAGCGCCACGGCGGCGGCGGCGGCGCCGAGCCAGGCGGCGAGGTGGGGGCGGGCGCGCTCCCCCGCGGCGGGCCAGAGCGCGCGCGTGACGCCCACGGGTAGCAGGGCGCTGAGGGGGGCGAGGGCGAACACCGCTCCCTGCGCCGCCACGTGGAAGCCCTTGTAGGCCTTGGGGTCGGCCTCCTCGAAGGGGGAATCCGCCCACACCCACAGGTCGAGCCAGGCGCCGAGGTCGCCGCTCGGCGCCCGCGCCGTCACGCGCCAGGCCCCCGCCGCCACGAGGAGGGCGGCGAGCAGGGCGTAGGGGGCGTGGGCGTGGGCGGGGGCGTGGGCGGGGGCGGGAGCGCGCGCCCCGCGCACCGCGAGGACGGCGGCGAGGGGCGCGGCGAGCCCCACCGCCCCCAAGGAGAGCGCGGCGGCGGCGAGGGCGAGGTAGCCGGCGAGCAGCTGCCAGGGGCGGCGCGCGTCGAGGAGGAGCAGGGGGGCGAGGGTGGCGAAGAGCCAGCCGGCGTGGGTGAGCAGGAGGCGCGCGGGCAGCTGCACGGCGGGGAGGGCGAGCCAGCAGAGGGCGCAGAGCCACCCCGCCGCGCGCCCCCCGGCGAGCCGCCCGGCGCGGTAGAGGGCGAGGGCGCAGAGGGCGGCGAGGAGCGCGCTGGGGAGGCGGAGGCCGAGCTCGGTGGGGAGGGCGGCGTAGCTCAGCATCGCCGGCCACCACCCGAACGGCAGCTCCGGGAGGTAGCGCCCCCCCCCGGCGGCGCCCTCGAGGTCGGGGAGCGCCCGCAGCCACACCCCCTCCCGCGCCATGACCTCCACGCCCCCCGCCAGCGTGGCCTCCCAGGGCGCCCACACCCCAAAGCCGCTGAGCGACCAGCCGAGGGTGAGGGCGCTGAGCAGCGCGAGCAGGGCGAGGTCGAGCGCCCAGCCCGCGTCGGCGGGGGGGCGGGGGGGTGGGGGCGCGCTGCGCATGGGGGGACTCCTGTGGGGCGCGAGGGGCGGGGCGTGGGGGGACGCTAGCGCAGCGGTGGGTAAAAATCACGCGCGCCGCGCGGGGGCGAGCCTCGCCCCCATGAGCCACCCGCGAGGCGCGCGCGAGGCGCCCACTAGGTGCCAGGCACTCGTTATCCCCTCAAAAATACAAGTTTAAAATACAAGTTTAACACATCCTCACCCCCCCCCACCCCTTGCCCCCCG
>VGTA01000049.1 GCA_016874875.1 Deltaproteobacteria bacterium
CTGGTCTTGAGGGGCCGGAGGTGGGGGAGCGCTGGTAGCCGCTCTGGACGGTGAACGGGAATGAGTAGGTCATGGGGTGCGCTGGCTGGGTGAGAGTGATGGAGGCGGAGGGGGAGGCGCTGAGGGAGAGATGTCAGGGTGGTCACCTTGGTCATCGTTGCAGCAATCGCCCTGCCCTAGGTTGAGCAAGAGGCGCTTGAGACTCGGACGGGGGCGCACGAGGGGGGCGTCGCTGTCCGTGTTGTTCTGAGCGTGACCGTAGTGGAGCAGGGCGATCAGGGCTGCGGGGCTCATGTGAGGCTCCTTGAGGCGAGAGAGACCCCGAAGCTAATCACGCAGAACACGCGCGTCAATAGAAATCTTCTAACCGACCATCAGCTCTATTTTCTAGTTGGAACAAAAGTGCAACCAAGCCCCCTCACTGCTCAAACCGCGCCGCCACCGGCATCTGCAAAAACATCGACAGACTCAGCCCAAACACAAACTCCCCCGACTCGTCCAGCGCCCTGCGATACCCCAGCGACAGCTGCCCGCGCGACGCGCTCGCCTCCACCAGCGCCAGCCCGCCGCTCGCCCAGGCGCGCGCGGGGGCGGCGGGGGGGGCGAGGCGCTCATAGCCGCCGCGGAGCACGAGGCGCTCCCCGAGCAGCAGCTCCCCCCCCGCGCTCAGCGACCGCGCCTCCGTGGCGGGCTGATACATCAGGTCCACGTCGAGCGTGAAGCGCGTGTGCGCGAACCCCACCCCGCCCCCGAACCGCTGCTGACCGGCCACCTCGAGCAGACTCTCCGCCACCACCCCAAGCCGCAGCCCCCCCGCCGCCAACATCGCGCCGGCGTCGAGGTCGAAGCCGTCGCGGCTCGTGAGCTCATCAAAGACATAGCGCCCCGCCGCCCCCACGAGCACCTCGGCGCCGCTGAGGGCGGCGGCGGGCAGCGACAGACCCAGGCGCCCCTCGTAGCCGCTCGTGCTCCCGCCGCGCAGCACGTGCCCGTAGGCGAGCCCCACGGCGAGGCGCTCCTCTAGGAAGTTCGACTGAGAGTCCACCACGCTCACGCCGAGCGTGTTGTCGCCGCCGCTCGTGCGGAAGTACTGCGCGTCGATGGCGTAGGAGGGCGCGAGGCTCATGCCGGCGGGGTTATAGAGGAGGGCCTGGTTAAAGCTGCCCGCCCCGCGCGCGGCGCCGCCGGTGGCGAGGGCGGCGGCGGTGTTGAGGTGGCGCGTGGGCGCGCCGCTCCCGGCGTCGGCGTGAGCGCGGCGGGCGGGGGCGGCGCAGAGGAGGGCGCAGAGGAGGGCGCAGAGGAGGGCGCAGAGGAGGGCGCAGAGGAGAGCGCGGGGGAGGGCGCGGGGGAGGGCGCGGGCGCGGGGGCGTGAGGCGGTCATCGGTTCTGCTCGTAGATCAAGCGCAGGCCCTCTAGGGTGAGGTGGGGGCGCACCTCCTCGATCTCGGCGGAGTGGGGGGCGATGAGGGAGGCGAGCCCGCCCGTGGCCACCACGCGCGCCGCCCCGCCGAGCTCGGCGCGCATGCGGCGGGCGAGGCCGTCGATGAGGGCGGCGTGCCCCAAGATGAGCCCCGACTGGATGTTCTCGGCGGTGGTGGCGCCGATGGCCGCGGGGGGCGCCGTGAGCGGCACGCGGCTGAGGCGCGCCCCGCGGGCGCTGAGCGCCTCGGCGCAGGTGTGGACCCCCGGGCAGATCGCCCCGCCGAGGAACTCCCCCGCCGCGCTCACCACGTCGAGCGTGGTGGCGGTGCCGAGGTCCGCCACGATCACCGCCCCCCCCCACAGGCGGCGCGCCGCCACCGCGTTCACGACCCTGTCGGGGCCCACCTGCTCGGGGTCCGCGTAGCGAATCGGCAGCGTCTTGAGCCCCGGGCCCACCACCAGGCAGCGCACCCCCGCCCACTCCTCCACCGCGCGCCTGTAGGGCTCGGTGGCGGCGGGCACCACGCTCGCGATGATCGCCCCCGTGAGCGCGCGCAGCCCGCGCGCCTCCCCCGCCCGCCGCTCCATGAGGGGGGTGAGCAGCGCGCCGAGCTCATCGGCGGTGCGGGCGGGGTGAGTGCTCAGGCGCCACTCGGCGCGCAGGCGCTCGCCGTCGTAGAGCCCGAGGGTGGCGTGGGTGTTGCCGATGTCGATGGCGAGCAGCATGCGCGGGGACCTCTGGGCGGGGCGGCGGGCGGTCAGGGGGCGGGGAGGCGCGCGAGCACCTCCGCCTCGCCGCTCTCCATGGTGACGCGCCCCGCGTCGGTGTCAAGCAGCAGCCCCCCCTCCTCCCCCAGCCCCGCGAAGCGCCCCGCCACCCCCATGCAGCGCATCGGCGTCCCGAGGGGCAGCGCGTGCGCGCCCCAGACGTCGCCGAGCGCGGCGGGGGAGGCGCGCAGCAGCGCCAGCGCCCCCTCGAGCTCGGCGGCGAGCGCGGCGGCGAGCGCGTCGAGGGGCGGCGGCGGCGCCCCGAGCGCCTCCTGCAGACTCACGGCGGCGGCGGGGAGCGCCGGGTGGGGCGTGAGGTTGAGCCCCACCCCCACCACCGCCGCGAGCGCGCCCTCCCCCGCCGCCCGCGCCTCACAGAGCACCCCCGCCAGCTTGCGCCCGCGCCAGAGCGCGTCGTTGGGCCACTTGAGCGCCAGCTCCGCCCGCGCCCCCTCCCCCGCCCCCGCCCCCGCCAGCAGCCCCCGCGCCAGACGCGCCACCGCCACCCCCGCCGCCAGCGACAGGCGCGGGAGCAGCGCGGGGGCGAGCCCCGCCAGCGGCGGGCGCCAGCTCAGGCACAGGCACGCCCCCGCCGGCGCCGCCCACGCCCGCCCGAGGCGCCCGCGCCCCGCCCACTGCGAGTCGGTGTACACCCCGAGCAGCTCGGGGCGCGCCCACAGCGCGTCCTGCGTGCTCGCGCAGGCGTCGAGGCGGCTCCAGCCCGCGAGGGGTGCGGGGGGCGCGCTCACAGCTCGTCCCACCCCTGCGGGAGCCCCTCGGCGATGTGGTCGAGCCCGAGCAGGAGCATCACGAGGCGATCGAACCCCAGCGCCACCCCCACGCAGGCGCCCATGCGCGGGAGCGCGCTCAGGAGCTCCTCGTCGACGGGATAGACGGGCTTGCCGAGGGCGGCGCGCGCCGCCCGCTCCCCCTCAAAGCGCGCCCGCTGCTCGGCGGGGTCGGAGAGCTCATCAAAGGCGTTGGCGAGCTCGAGCCCCTCCACAAACAGCTCAAAGCGCAGCGCCCAGCGCGGGTCATCGGGGCGCAGGCGGGCGAGCGCCGACTGGCTGGCGGGGAAGTCGTAGAGGAGGGTGGGGCGCCCGCGCCCGAGGCGGGGCTCCACGAGGTCCAAGAAGACCTGAAAGTACACCTCGTCCCACGACGGCGTGCCCCCCAGCGCGCCCGGGCGCACCCCGGCGGCGAGGGCGGCCGCCTTGAGCAGCGCGGCGGTGGGCGCGGCGTCGAGGTCGATCCCCGCGTAGCGCGCGAACGCCTCGCGCACGCTCAGGCGCTCGAACGGCGCGGCGAGGCACGTGAGCAGCGTGGGCGGGGGCGGCGACGCGGGGCTGTGCGCGCGGGCCTCGGCGGCGAGGGTGACGACGAGGCGCTCGCACTGCGCCATCAGCGCCTCGAGGGGCTCGCCGCGGAGGTACCACTCGAGCAGGGTGAACTCGGGGTTGTGCGTGCGCGAGGGGAGCTCATCGCGGAACACCGGGCGCAGCGCATAGAGCCGCTCGAACCCCGCCCCGAGCAGCCGCTTGAGCGCCAGCTCGGGACTCGTGTGCAGGTAGCGGCGGCGCTGAGCGCCCTCCGGCGCCCACGCGGGCGTCGCGTGGCGCGCCACCACCTCTAGGGCGTCGAGGTGCGGCTCCATCCCCGGGCACGACACCACGGTCGGCGGCTCCACCTCGGGGACCCCCTCGGCGCGGAAGAAGGCGCGCAGCGCCCACAGCAGCTCGGCGCGCCGCCGCAGGGCGCGGGCGCGGGCGGGGGTGAGCGGCGAGGGAGAGGCGTCGCGCATGGTGGGGGCTCCTGTGGAGTGGGCGCGAGCGGGCGCGAAAACAAAAAAGCCTAGCTTCGCAGCTAGGCTTGAGTGATCCGTACGGGATTCGAACCCGTGTTGCCGGCGTGAGAGGCCAGCGTCCTAGTCCACTAGACGAACGGACCACAAACTCGGGAACTAGGACTCGAACCTAGATTGACGGAACCAGAACCCGCTGTCCTGCCATTAGACGATTCCCGAATATAACTGCCACCTGTTAGAGTGAGCTTCTGGTATGTAAAGAACGCCCCCATCATGCCCTCCCGCGCCGCCCACGCTAGGGAGTGATCCGTACGGGATTCGAACCCGTGTTGCCGGCGTGAGAGGCCAGCGTCCTAGTCCACTAGACGAACGGACCATTGAAGTGCTCGGGAACTAGGAATCGAACCTAGATTGACGGAACCAAAATCCGCTGTCCTACCATTGGACGATTCCCGACCATTCCCGATGGACTTGAGCGTGTAGCTGAGCATATGTAAGGAGCCTTGACGCCGACGCACACCGCGCCGCGCCGCGCCGCGGTCGCCTCGCTAGGCTCCCGCTGTGTGGGGGAGTGTGTAGCAGAGCGCGGGCGGGAGCGCAAGTTTTTTTTAGCGGGGAGTCCATTTTTCCTCTGCCCGCTCAGCGCCCCCTGCGGAGCGCGCGGCGCGCCGAGAGCGCATAGACATCGCGCGCGGCGAGGTCCCCTGTGGGCGCGGCGGCGCGCGCCCCGCCCCACTGGAGGCGGCGCACGCTGGCGGCGCCGCGGGACTCTCGGATGAACGCCACGAGCTCCTCTAGGGCCTCTCGCCCCACGTGCTCCTCGCGGCGCGGGTCCCCGGGCAGGAGGGCGCGCTCGGGCGCCTCGTCGCAGACGGAGAGGTCGGAGAGCAAGAACTCGCCGCCCTCGAGCGCCGGCAACAGAATCACCTCCACGTGCTGCCGCACCCGCTGCTGCTCAAGGACGCTGAGCGCGCCCCCCGCCTGCAGCGCGAGGCAGCGGTCGGCGGGGAACACCTTGGCGAGCTTGAGCGTCACGCACACCACCGCCCACGCGCTCGCCCGCAGCGACAGGTGCTGCGCGCCCGAGGAGAGCAGGACGAGCGCCGGGGCGGGCGGCGGGGGGCTAGAGGGTGCGGAAGAGTCCAACGACCACCCCGAGAATCATCGTCTCGCGGAACACGTCCTTGGCCACATAGATGGGCTCCATCGCGGCGTTCGCCGGCTGCAGGCGGATGCGGCGGCGGCTGGGCTCGCTATAGAAGAGCTTGCAGGTCGCCTCGTCGCCGATGAGCGTGATCACGACGTCGCCGTCCTTGGCGTCGCGCGTCTGGCGCACGAACACCAGGTCGCCGTCGTGGATGCCGCGCTCGATCATGGATTCACCCACGATCCGCAGCGCGAACACATCCCGCTCCTCCCCGAGCAGGCTGCGGTCCACGCAGAGGCGCTCCTCGCTCTCCTCCACCGCCAGCCGCGGCGCCCCCGCCGTCACCTTCCCCAGCAGCGGAATCTCGAGGGTGCCGCGGTTGCCCGTGGGCAGGTGCTTGGGGCGGATGGCGCGGGCGAGGTTGCGCTGCGCGTCGCGGAGCAGATAGCCCTTGCGGCAGAGCGTCTCGATGTGCTCGCTGACGCCGTTGGTGGACTTGATGCCCATCGCGGTGCAGATCTCGCGGATGCTCGGCGCGAACCCGTGCTCGCAGATGTGGTCGGTGATAAAGTCGAGGACCTGGCGCTGGCGCGGGGTGAGCGTCTTCATGGACGGGCCTTTGTGCGGTGGAGTGCGGTGGTGTATGGTCAGCGCGCCTCAGCGTGCCTCACGTGGTCACAGTGTACAGGGTTTCAGTATGAATTCAAGCGCCCCCGCCGCGCAGACCCCCGCCGCGGGCGCGCCGCGCGTCGCCCACGTCTACAACTTCCTGCACCCGCGGCGGGGGGGGCCGCCGCAGGTGATCACGCAGCTCGCGCGCGCGCAGCTCGCCGCCGGCTGGCGCGTGCGCCTGATCGCCGAGGACGTGGACGCCCCCGAGGTGCGCGCCGCCCTCCGCGCCGCCCTCGGCGACCCCCCCGGCCTCGAGCTGCGGCGCCTCGCGTCGCGGCGCGGGCTGCTCCTGTCGCTCGCCGCGCGGTGGGCGCGCGCCCGCGAGGCGCTCGACGCCCTGCTCGACGGCGTGGACGTGGCGCACCTGCACTCCGTGTGGCCCCCGCAGTGCGCCGCGCTCAGCGCGCGCTGCCGGGCGCGCGGCCTCCCCTACGTGCTCACGCTCCACGGGCACCTGCGCCCCGAGGCGCTCGCCATCAAGCCGCTCAAGAAGCGCCTCGCGCTCCTCGCCCTCGGCTACGGCGAGCTGCTGCGGGGCGCCACGCGCGTGCAGGCGCTGAGCGAGGGCGAGCGCGAGGAGGCGGCGGCGTGGGGGCTGCGCGCCCCCATCCGCGTGGTGCCCAACGGCGCCCCCCTCGACGAGCTGCGCGACCCCGTGGGGCGCGCCCCCCTCGAGGCGCTGCTGCCCGCCCTCGGCGGCGCCCCCTACGCGCTGTTCTTGTCGAGGATTCACCCCCCCAAGGGCACGCTCGACCTCGCGCGCGCCTTCGCGCGCCTCGCGCCGCGCTACCCGGCGCTGCGGCTGGTGGTGGCGGGGGTGGACGAGGGGGGGGGGCTGGCGCAGATGCGCGCCGCGCTCGCGGCGGAGGGGCTGCTCGCGCGCGCCCACTTCCCCGGCTTCCTCTCCGGCGCCGCCAAGGCCTCCGCGCTGCAGAACGCCGCCGCCTTCTGCCTCCCGAGCTACCACGAGGGCTTCAGCGTCGCCGCCCTCGAGGCGCTCGCCGCCGGCGCGCCCGCCGTCCTCGCGCGCGGCTGCCGCTTCCCCGAGGCCGCCGCCGCCGGCGTGAGCTGGGAGCACCCCAACGGCGTCGAGGGCCTCACCGACGCCCTCGACGCCGTCCTCCGCGACCCCGTCGCGGCGCGCGCCCGCGCCCTGCGCGCCCGCGACTGGGTCGCCGCCCGCTACAGCTGGGCGCGCGTCAGCGAGCAGCTCAGCGCCCTCTACGAAGAGGCGCGCGAAGAGGCGCGCGAAGAGGCGCGCGAAGAGGCGCGCTAGAACCCAAACAGGCGATACCCCACCGTCACCTGAAAGGCGCTCTCCCACTCCCCCACCACCTTAAACTGCGTCACCCCGGGATTCTCCTCGCGCTCCTCCTCCGTGGCGTCGCGCAGAGAGAACGCCCCCGGCAGGTAGGTGGGGACCCACGAGGCGCCCAAGAACAGCTGGCTGGTGTCGCTGAGGCGATACGCCGCCAGCCCCCCGAGCAGGGCGCCCACGCCGTACTGGCTGATGGTGCCGCGCTCAAAATCAAAGAGCGACAGCTGCGCCCCGAGCTCAACGCCGAGGGACCAGCGCGCGCCCTCGAGCGGCAGGTAGAGGGCGCGCGCGCTCAGGAGCACGTCCACCGCCGAATCGAACGCGTCGCGCTCAAACGTCTCCCCAAAGCCCAGCGCCGCCCCCGCCGAGAGCTCGAGGGGCAGCGCCACCGGCAGGCGCCCGCCGAGCTGCACCCCCACCCGCGGGTGCGCCCCGCCGTAGAGCGTGGCCTCCTGCGTGGTCAAGAAGCTGCTCACGGAGCCAAAGTAGAGCCCCACGTCCGTCGACACCACCAGCCCCCCCACCCGCCGCCCCTCCACGCGCCGCGCGCCAGCGGCGGGCGCCACGGGCGGCTCGTCGAGGATGGGGTCGTAGGGCGCCACCGGCGCGGCGCGCGCGCTCAGCGAGGCGCCCAGGGACGCCGCCGAGAGCGCCGCCCAGATCGCCGCCCAGATCGCCGCCCAGATCGCCGCCGAGAGCGCGCTCAAGACAGAGGAGACGCGCACCGCCTCGCCCGCGCAGACGCCCGAGGGCCCCTTACTCGTCGCCGCCGCCGCGCACGCGGTCCTTGAACTTGGCCTTCAGCTCGTCCACGAGCGCGTTGGGCACAGACGCGTAGCGGGCGAACTCCATCGCGAACTCGCCCTTGCCCTGCGTGCTCGAGCGGAGCACGTTGGAGAAGGCGAACATGTCCGACAGGGGCACGTCCGCCTCGATGCGGCAGAAGCCGTCCTCCTCGGTGGTGTTGGTGATGATGCCGCGGCGCTGGTTGAGCAGCCCGATCATCGAGCCCTGGAACTCCACGGGGCCCTCCACCGTCACGGCCATCACGGGCTCGAGGATGGTGGGGAGCGCCTTGGCGTAGGCCTCGCGGAAGGCGCCGGAGGCGGCGGCCTGGAACGCCATGTCGGACGAGTCCACGGGGTGCGTCTTGCCGTCGTTGATCACGGCGCGGAAGCCCACCACGGGGAAGCCGATCATGCGGCCGCGGTCGAGCTGAGAGCGGAAGCCCTTCTCGCAGGAGGGGATGAACTCCTTGGGGATCACGCCGCCCACGATCTGCGACTCAAACACGAACTCGCCGCCCGCGTCGGGCTCGATGTAGCCCGCCACGCGGCCGTACTGGCCCGAGCCGCCGGTCTGCTTCTTGTGGGTGTAGTCGAAGTCCGCGCGCGTGGTGATGGTCTCGCGGTACGCCACCTGCGGCGCCCCGCTCTCCACCTCGGCGCCGTACTCGCGCTTCATGCGCTCGATGTACACCTCGAGGTGCAGCTCGCCCATGCCCTGGATGATCGTCTCGCCGCTCTCCGGGTCCACATAGCAGCGGAACGTGGGGTCCTCGCGCGTGAAGCGGTTGAGCGCCTTGGCCATGTTGAGCTGCGCCTTGTTGTCCTTGGGCTTGATCATCAGGTTGATGACGGGCTCAGGGATGTGCATCGAGGTCATCGCCACGTTGCAGTTGTCGTCGGTGAAGGTGTCGCCCGAGGCGCACTCCACGCCGAACAGCGCCACGATGTCGCCGCCGCTGGCGCCGTCGATGTCCTCCATCTCGTTGGAGTGCATGCGGACGAGGCGGCCCACCTTGACCTTACGCTTATTGCGCACGTTGAAGATGGTGTCGCCCTTGGTCACTGTGCCGCGGTAGATGCGGACGTAGGTGAGCTGCCCGTAGCGGCCGTCCTCGAGCTTGAACGCGAGGGCGACGAGGGGCTCGGTGGGGCTCGAGGAGAGGACCACCTTCTGCTCGTTGTTGTCGAGGTCGAGGGCCTCGTTGCGCACCTCGGTGGGGGAGGGCAGGTAGGTGTTCACGCCGTCGAGGAGCGCCTGTACGCCCACGTTCTTGTAGGCGGAGCCGCAGAACACGGGGGTGAGCTCGAGGGTGAGGGTGGCCTTGCGGATCGCGGCGTTGAGGAGCTCCACGGGGATCTCCTTGCCGTCGAGGAACAGCTCGGCGATCTCGTCGTCAAACATCGAGATCGCGTCGATCAGCTTCTCGCGGTACTCGTTGGCCTGCTCGACCATGTCCGCGGGGATCTCCTTCTCGATGATCGTGTTGCCGTTCTCGCCCTCAAAGTAGCGCGCCACCATCTTGACGAGGTCCACGTGGCCCACGTGCTTGTCCTCGAGGCCGATGGGGATCTGCACCATCACCGAGTTGTGCTTGAGCTTCTCGCGGAGCTGGTCACACACCTTGAAGGGGTTAGCGCCCGAGCGGTCGCACTTGTTCACGAAGGCGAGGCGGGGCACGTTGTAGCGGCGCATCTGGCGGTCCACGGTGATGGACTGGCTCTGCACGCCGGCGACGCTGCACAGCACGAGGATCGCGCCGTCGAGCACGCGGAGGGCGCGCTCCACTTCCACGGTGAAGTCCACGTGGCCGGGGGTGTCGATGATGTTGATATGGTGGTTCTTCCACTCGCAGTAGGTGGCAGCCGACTGAATCGTGATGCCACGCTCCTTCTCGAGCTCCATCGAGTCCATCTTGGCGCCCACACCGTCCTTGCCGCGCACCTCGTGGATCGCGTGGATGCGGTTGGTATAGAACAGGATGCGCTCGGTCAGGGTGGTCTTCCCTGAGTCGATGTGGGCGCTGATGCCGATGTTGCGGACGCGCTCGAGATCGTACTGCATGGTGGTTCTCCTCGATAAAATGACCCTGCGGGCGCCGCCCGGGGGGTTAAGGTGGCGCGCATAATACTGAATGAGGGCGCCTTTTCAATGGGTTTTGAGCAGTTTTTTTGCCCCGCGCCCTCCCCCGCGCGTCGCCCTATCGAGGCAGCTCGAGGCCCAGCCCCACGCGGCGGCGCACCTCCTCAGCGTTGGCCTTGAGCGCCTCGAGATTCCGCTCCACCGCCGCCGCCGCCGCCAGCAGGGGCTCATCGAGCGCGCTCACGCGCCACGCCCCCCCCTCCCGCCGCAGCGACACCTGCGGGAGCGCGCGCGTCCGCAGGCGCGCCACGCCCGCCTGCGCGTCCTCGTGGAGCACCTTGCGCGCGCTGAACGCCTGCACCACGCCCTCCGCCGGCTGCGCCCGGAGGGCGTCCCAGGGGCCCTTAAAGGCGAGCGCCAGGAGCGCCGCCTCGGCGCCGGGGGCCACGGCCTCGGTCATCCAGGGGGCGAGCGCCTCGCGCTCCGCCCAAGCGCGCGCCTCGGACGGGAAGGCGGCGACGGCGGCGCGCGTCTGCGCTGAGAGGGCGGCGAGGCGCGCGAGGGCGGCGCGGCTCTCAGGGCTGAGCTGGCTGAGGGTGGCGGGCGCGTCGCCGGCGGCGAGGGCGAGCGCGAAGGCCCGGAGGGCGCCGTCGGGGGTGGCGGGGTCCATGTTCTCGGCGCAGGAGACCAGCGGGGCGCAGAGCGGGACGCAGAGCAGCGCGCAGAGCAGCGCGGAGTGCAGGGGGCGGCGGAGGGCGCCGCGGGCGGGGCGTGAGGGGGCGGGGCGTGAGGGGGCGAGCATCGCGGTCCTCGTGGGGTGGCGGGGGCGGAGCGGGCGAGCGGGTGACAAGCGCCCCCGAGATCGAGTAGATGATCGAGCAGAGCCGCCAGCGAGCGAAGCCCCTGTTGAGCAGATGGAGAGTGTATGCACACAACCCCCGCCCCGCGCAAGCGCGCCCCTCAGCGCCTCACCCCGCCCAGGTCGACGCGGATCGCCGCCCTCAGCGCCGCCCTCAGCGCCGCCCTCAGCGCCGCCCTCAGCGCCGCCCTGAGCGCCTGCGCCCCCCCCGCCCCCCACCCCGCCGTCCAGGCCGTTGAGGGCGCCCTTCAAGCGCTCCTCGCCCAAGACGCCGACGCGCTCTGGCCCCTGCTC